>JAKEEV010000357.1 GCA_022616395.1 Planctomycetia bacterium
AACTTCTGGCAATGCGCGAAGAATTCCGGCTCCGGTTTGCGTGCGAGTGCGCGGTGAGATGTACACAACTCGTCGAAGTGTTTCAACACGTCCGCGAACTGCTTCACGTAGTGATTGAAGTGAGCATCGTTGGTGTTGCTCGCCAGCAGCACTCGGTACTTGGGCTTCAAGCGCGGGATCAGCTCACACACTTCATCGTTGCGCCAGAAGATGTCCACGAACGCGGAGAGGAATTGCTCCTTCGAGCAAGTCAGCCGGCCGTTGAGCAAGCCTTCGCGCACGTATTCGTTGGTGGAGATGCCGTTGCGCTCGTAGGCGTCTTCGATGGCGCTGCCGTAAAGGATGAGCGTGAGTTCCACCGGGTCCATGTCGGTGAACTCATCGAGCCGCGCAATCGCCCGGCCGTGGTCGAAGAACGCGACCACGTTGCCGAAGTCGAAGATGATGGTCTTGATGGGCATTTTGACCCACCCCCCAACCCCCTCCCTTCAGGGAGGGGGAGTCAGAGGCGCTTTGGGAGACAAGAAGCGAACTGGAACTGTCTGTGTTTTATCTCCCTCCCTGCAGGGAGGGGTTGGGGGTGGGTTTCCACTCACTTCCCCGGCATCTTGACGATCACCACGCTTGGTTCGGCTTTCAGGCGCGGGACCGAAGCGCAGCCGAGCACGAGTTTCGAGCCGTCGCGGGTCAGCACCATTGAGTGAATCGGGGCGAAGTCGCGTTCCGAGCCGTAGACGCGTTTCCCATCACTGACGTTCCACACAGCGATGTACGATCTCCCCTTGGGTGCCGCTCCCGCAGTCACTAACTGCTTGCCGTCGGGCGTGAATCGCACCGCGTGAATCCATCCCGGATGCGATGGAGCAGGTTCGTCGGGAAACACCGGCTTGAAGTCGGGGTTGGCGAAGTCGCGGACCACTTTCCCCGTTGAGACGTCCCAGAGCTTCACGCTCTTGTCGCTCGAACTCGACGCGAGGAACTTCCCGTCCTTCGAGAGCGCGATCGAGAACACCTGATCGCGGTGACCCGGCGGGCCGGGCGGTTCATCTTTCTTGGGCGGCTGCTTCTTGTCGTCTTTCTTGTCCTTCTTGTCGTCCTTTTTGGGCGGGTTCTTCTTGTCATCCTTTTTGTCTTTCTTCTCGTCCTTCTTCTCTTCCTTTTTGATGATGGGCGACGGGTTCGGGGCCGCCTTGAACTCGCGGACCATCTTTGCACTCTCAACGTCCCACAACTTGATGCTCTTGTCGTAACTGGCGGTGAAGATCTGCTTGTGATCGCTCGTCCACAGCACCGCGTAGATGGGGCTTTGAATCTGTTGCGGCATCGTGATCACGTGCGCGTTGATCGTCTTCAGAGGCGTGTTCTTGGGTAAGTCC
>JAKEEV010000358.1 GCA_022616395.1 Planctomycetia bacterium
AATCCGCGGCGCATCTGGTTTTCGGTGATGGTGCGAGGGAGGAGGAATTGCAGCAGGTAGTCCGGGCCGCCGGCCTTCGAGCCGATGCCGCTGAGCTTGAACCCGCCGAACGGCTGGCGATCCACAAGCGCGCCGGTGCATTTGCGGTTGATGTAAAGGTTCCCCACGCGGAATCGGCGTTTCACTTTTTCCAAATGGCTCGGACTGCGACTGTAGCAACCACCCGTGAGCGCGTACTTAGTGCCGTTGGCGATGCGGAGCGCGTCGTCGAGGTCGCGGGCGCGAATCACGGATAGCACCGGGCCGAAGATTTCCTCCTGCGCGGTGGTCGCGTTCTCTGGCACGTCCGCGAAGATCGTCGGCGGGACGAAATGCCCTTGCTCGGCGAGTGGGCCGATGTCGCTTCGATGGGCCAGTTTCGCTTCTTTCTGTCCGAGTTCGATGAATCGCATGATGCGGGCACGGGCTTCGGCGTCGATCACCGGGCCGACCGCACAGCCGGGATCATCCGCGGGCTTCACTGCGAGGCTCTTCGTCGCCTCTACAAGGCGATTCAAGAACTGATCGTAAATGCCTTCGAGCACGATTGCACGCGAGCCGGCCGAACACTTCTGCCCGCCGTAGCCGAACGCGGAATCGACCACGCCCTTCACGGCTTCATCGAGGTCCGCGTCGGCGTCCACAATGACCGCGTTCTTGCCGCCCATCTCCGCGATCACCTTCTTCACGAAGTTCTGCCCGCCCGGAGTCTTCGACGCTTGCTCGTTAATGAGTAACGCGACCTTCAGCGAACCCGTGAACGCAATGAGCGCGACATCAGGGTGTTGCACAAGCGTCGGGCCGATCTCCTCGCCATCGCCCGGCAGGAAATTCGCGACTCCCGGAGGAACTCCGGCAGCTTGCAAGCACTCCATGAGCTTCGCGCCGATGATTCCCGATTGCTCCGCGGGCTTGAGAATCACCGTGTTCCCCGCGACCAGAGCCGCGGTCGCCATGCCGGTGAGAATCGCCAGCGGGAAGTTCCACGGAGCGATGATGACCGAGACTCCGCGAGGCTCATAGAAGTAGCGGTTGTCTTCTCCGGGCACATCGCGATGTTGAGGAGCGGCGAGTTTCTCCATTTCGAGCGCGTAGTATTCACAGAAGTCAATCGCCTCGGCGACATCGGCATCGGACTCGCGCCAGGGCTTGCCGCTCTCGTAGACGATCCACGCGGCGAGTTCAAATCGCCGCTGTCGGAACTGCATCCCCAGTCTGCGAAGCAATCCCGCGCGTTCTTCCACCGGAGTGTCACGCCAGCCGTCGAACGCTCTCAAGCATGAAGCAATCGCCTGCTTCGCCTGCTCTGGGTCCGCCATCGCGACTTCGCCAAGAATCTCCGATGTGCGCGACGGGTTCTCACGCTTCATCCACTTGCCGGTGGCGAAAGGCCGGTTGTCGATCACGATGGGATACGTTCGGCCGAACTGAGCGCGAACTTGTGCGAGACCCGATCGCATCAACTCGCGGTTGGCTTCGCGTGCGAAATCGGTCAGGGGTTCATTGGAAAACGCGGAATGCAGAACGCGGAACGCGGAATCAGAACCGTTCTTGCTCGCGGTAGCTGGTTTCGCATTCGCCATGACGATTGCCCCGGCGCCTGTTTTCAATTCCGCATTCCGCATTCCGCGTTCCGCATTTGAGGCGGGATTCATGAGTAGCACCTCTTCCGATAACCCTTCCGCGAAGCCCTGTCGCAAGAAGGAGTCGTTCGACGAGTTCTCCAACAGCCGGCGGACGAGGTACGCCATGCCCGGCAGCAGTTGACCATACGGCGTGTAGATGCGCACGCGATGGCCGAGCGATTGAATCGCTTCCTTGATCGGGTCGGCCATGCCGTAGAGCATCTGGAATTCGTAGCGCCGATGCGGAACGTTCAGCTTTTCGGCAACGGCCATCGCGTGAGAGATGCTTCGGATGTTGTGCGAGCCGAACGCGGGGATCAACCATTCTACGTTCGCCAGCAAGAATTCCGTGAGGCGCTCGAAGTTCGCATCGCTTTGCCACTTCCGCGTGAAGACCGGCACCGGCCAGTGATGTTGAGCCGCGATGACTGTTTCATAGTCCCAGTACGCGCCCTTCACGAGCCGCACCCACACCGGCGTTCTTCGCGTGTTCTTCGCCCAGTCGAGAAGCGCGTGAAGATCGGCTTCCGTGTCCTTCAAGTAAGCCTGAATTGCAATCCCGACGTGCGGCCAGTCGCGGAACTCTCTCTCAAGCAGAATGTCGCGGAAGATGCGGAGCGTGATGTCCTTGAAGGAATACTGCTCCATGTCGAAGTTCACGAACGCGCCGGTCTGCTTCGCGAGCGACAGAATCGGCCGCAATCTTCGACAAACCGCCTGCGAAGTGCCTTCGGGATCAATTGGGTCGAACTGACTGTAAAGCGCTGAGAGCTTCACCGAGACATTCACGCGCGGAATCGGCCCGCGGTCGTCGCGGTCGATGGTGGGTTCCTCCGGCCAGTTGTTCACTTCGCGCGTCAGACCGTGAAGCAGATCGAGATACTGCTTCTGAACGTGATCGGCTTCGGCTTCGGTGATGGTGGCTTCGCCAAGAAGATCGATGGTGAACGCAAGTCGGCGGTTTCGCATTTCGCGGATCGCATCGAGCGCTTCGCTCACATTCGACCCGGCGATGAACTTCCGGGCCATCTGAACCGCTCCGCGCTCCGCCGCGAACGCCAGCGCCTTACCCAGGATTCCGCGATTGGGAATGAGTCGCGTGCCCCATCGCGCCCACCACGGCAATTCATCCTTCGCTTCCGCGAGGTATTCACGCAAGTGACGCGAAACTTCTTCGGGTTGCTTCAAGTATGGGAGCGTATCGACGAAGCGAAAGAGTTGCACCTTCAGGGCCGGGTCGTGCATGCCCAGACCCATGAGCTTGTCTTCCGCCCAGGCGCGAGTGAATATGACCGGCCCTTGCCGATCAAGCCGGGCGAAAATCTCCCGACCGTATTCCTTCGTGCGTGAATCGAGGTCTGGGGTCATGAGTGTCTTGGCGAACCCCGCCCGCAAGGGCGGAGGGTGTTATCAGCGCCACCCACCGCCCTTGCGGGCGGGGTTCGCCGTTGTGCTGTTTGCTACTCCGCGTAAAACCGTGTACCATTCAGCCGCATTATCTCACTCATCTCAGCGGTGCTTCAATGATTGACAAGATCGGCAAGTTCACGATTCTGAACACGCTCGGAACCGGTGCTCACAGCAGCATCTTACACGTTCGCCGCTCCGACGACGAAAACGAGTACGCCCTCAAACTCGTCCCCATCGAGGACAAGGACGACTTGAAATACCTCGAACAAGCGAAGCATGAATTCCGCGTCGGACAGATGCTCAACCACCCCAATCTCGTGAAGGTGTACGCCTTCGAGACCGAAGGAGGATGGTTCTCCGGCCCGAAGAAAGCCAAGCTACTGCTGGAATACGTTCCAGGGAAGACAATGGACAAGCTCCCGCTTCAGCGGATGGCGAAGTTACTGCGCGTCTTCGAGCGCGTCGCCGATGGATTGACCCACATGCACAAGCAGGGTGTCTACCACGCCGACCTGAAGCCGAACAACCTGATTTACGAACGCGGAACACGCGTGAAGGTGATCGACTACGGACTGGCGTGGATTCGAGGAGAACCGAAAGACCGAATCCAGGGCACGCCCGAATACATGGCCCCAGAGACTGTCTCTCACAAGCTCATCAACGAACGCACCGACATGTACAACTTCGGAGCGACCATGTACCGGCTCGTCACGCTCCAGCTTCCTCCGCGCTGGATGACGGGCGAGGATAGCTTGCCAATGGACAAGAAGATATTCAAGGAACAGCTCAAGCCGGTTCGCAGCATCAACCCGATTGTGCCCGAAGGACTCGCCGACCTGATTCACCAGTGCCTCAATCCCGACGCCAACAAGCGCCCCGAACGCATGAGCCAGGTTCAGGGCACGCTCGACCAACTCGCCGACGAAGCCGCCGAGAAGATCGACCCCGCGGAGTTGGAGGAGTGAGTGGGGTTTCAGAAGAAGACCCCTCACCCGCCGCTATCGATGCTTCGCATCGGCGGCGACCTCGCCCCCGCCGTGCGGGG
>JAKEEV010000359.1 GCA_022616395.1 Planctomycetia bacterium
ATGACGTAAGGCGGCAGCGTGATCTTCGCCAGTTCGCGCGGAACTGCTTCGGGTGGTGGGACGGCGATATGAGCCATCGGATCGTGTCCCAGCGGAGCGTGTCCGAAGTCGCCGTGAGGCGCGTGAACGCAGCCAACAGCGCTCAGCAGCCCCGCGATCACCACAAGCTTGTACCACCGGCGCGCGCCCGGCATGGCCGTTCCCCCTCGAAACAGTCCGGGCACGACCCGGCATCGGTGGTGTTATCGGCGCGGCCGAAACAGTTCCTCGAACCAAACCTCAGGGAACTGCTTGTTTCACTCAAGCTCGGAAAGCTGGGTGGACTAAGCGAAGTCGGGAACTCACGTCGGGCGATTATTGAACCTTCACCTCCGCCCCATCTGCCAGCGCTCCCAAGTTCCCCTCAACCACTTGCTCGGACCCCGTGAAGCGCACCCACGGACCGGTGGTTGCGCTCGCCTTCCGGCGGCCGAGTACCTGAACTGTTCCTGGCTCCGAGCGACCCAGTTGCACGCGATACTTTACCGCCTTGTTCCCCTCGACGAGGAAAATCGAGTGCGTCTCGTCCGCGGGGAGAATGCAAGCAGCGGGCAACACGGTCGCATCAGTTGCTTCGGCTGCGATTCTCACCGTGGCATATACCCCCGGAGAGAGTGCGCGGTCGGTGTTCACCAGGTCGATCTCCACGCGGAGAGTGCGCGTTCCGGGATCGACAATCTTCGTTGTGCGCGTGACTGTCGCCGGGTATTCGCGGCCTCCGAGCGAGGGAATGCGAACTGTCGCGGGCGTGCCGACGGCAGCCTTCTCCGCGCTGACTTCCGGGATGTCGGCGAACACGCGAACCACATCGGAACGCACGATGGTGAACAGTGGAGTCGCGTGCATTCCGCTGGCTGGCTGGAGGAAATGCCCAGGGTGAACGTGGCGAGCCGTCACGATGCCTGGGAATGGCGCTTTGATCTGCGTATAGCCTTCCAGCACGCGCGCTGTTTCGAGTTCCGCTTCTGCTGCCTTCACGCATGCTGCCGCTGCGTCCACATCGGCTTGCACGCGCTCCTTGCGTGCCTTGCGCTCCTTCACGACCGCGCTGGCCGTGGCCACTTTTGCCATCGCTTCGGTTTTCGCGGCCTTCGCGGCTTCCCAGTTTTTGGTAATCACGTTTCGTGTCTGAACGTCTGCGACGCCAGTCATGATTTGCGCGTTCACCTGATCGAGTTCGGTCTTCCAGCGGGTCACATCGGCTTCAGCACGCGTCACACCGGCACTTGCTTCCTCCACCATCTTTTCGGCCGATGTAATCTGAGCATCGGCGACATCGCGTTCGCGCTCAGATTGCCGCTGCTCGGCCTTCGCGCGTTCGACGGCGGCCTTCTTCTCGGCGACTTTCGCGGCCAGTTCGGGAATGTCCACTGTGGCGAGCAGTTGCCCGCCCTCCACGACGCTTCCGATGTCGATCACCGGCTGTTGGTCGCCGGGTAACTTCACACCTGCCTTGATCGCGGCCAGGTCCGGCGCAATGGTCTTCAAGTATCCGGGCAACTTGGCAACGATGGGTGTCGCTTCCAGGGGAAGCACCGTCGCCGGTTGCTCGATGGTCCAGCGCACCGCCTTCTTCGCCGGGCGAGCGATCTTCACGACCGCTGGTCCGCTTGTCGGGTTGGCACCGCCAGAAGCGGGTGCAGCCGAGCGATTGCACCCAACCGGAATCATCACAACCACCGCAAGCAGCGCAAGAGGAGTACGCATGGAGAATCTCCGCGGAGGAACGAGATCATTCTACCTGGATCGCGGCGTCACGCGGTTGTGGAGAATCTGCCAATCCCGGAAATCGCGCTCGGAAGGGATGCGAAACCGGAATCGCTTTACGCGGGCGGCGTCATCTCCCGTATCCTGATGGCACCCTCGCGTTCCAGGAAAACTCGCATGGCCATCGACGTGGCGGG
>JAKEEV010000360.1 GCA_022616395.1 Planctomycetia bacterium
CCTGTCCTACAGCAAGACAGGCGGATCGCTAGTTCTTGGGCGGGATAAATTCCTTGTTGTCGATAGTTGCTGGGAACTCCCACTTCTCGACGACCCAGCGTTCGACCTCTTCACCGTTGCGGACGTATTCCATCTTGTTTGGCAACAGTAAACCATCGATCATCTTGTGGTCGGTCAACACCAGTCGGTGTCGGATCACCTGGGCCACCTCGTCGTGCTTGTAATCCACGCCGATGAGTGAGTCAGTCTTGGCATCGAAGGTGAGTTGATACTGGGGCATGTCCTCCATGCCGTGGAACCCCACTGCCAGGACGTTCGCCTGGACATCGACCCGCTTGTTATCGACCTGACGTTCGACGACCACCGACTTGAGGTCGAACACAACTGGCTTCGCCTTCTCGTCGGTCAGTGGGAAGATCAGAGGCAGCCAGTGCTGACCGAGGACGTCGGAGGTGATGATCTTTTCGTACTCGGACGGCATCGGGATCGGGAGGTTGTTCCGTCTGACGTGGAGACTGGGCCGGAACAACCAGGACGCCCGATTCGCATTCCCCGTCAGGTCGTAAGAGAAGTGAACT
Organism: Planctomycetia bacterium; assembly: GCA_022616395.1. Classification (GTDB taxonomy): domain Bacteria; phylum Planctomycetota; class Planctomycetia; order Gemmatales; family Gemmataceae; genus Gemmata. The sequence continues at coordinate 579 of JAKEEV010000360.1, forward strand.
CGGTCTGGCCACACAGCCGTGAGGTGCCGCTCGCTCTCGACAAATTCTTTCGGTTGCTGCTCAGTGGCGATCTGCAAGGTCACCCCTTTGACCGTATTGCGGCTCACTTTTCCCTTCACAAGCAGTTCGGGCTTGCCGCCGGTGAAGGCTTTCACCGCGCGCTTCACGACTTCTTCCGCCGCGGGGTCGGATTTGTCGGGAAGTGGCGCTTCGACAGCCGGGCCGTCGTGCTTCGGAACCTCGTCGGGCAGTTCCTTCGCCGGCCCGCAGCCGATAACCACCGCGACCGTCATGCTCAATATCACCACGCCAATTGCTGTCCGTGCCATATCCGCGCCCCCAATCCCAAACGTGAACTCTTCTGTATGTTTTATCCCGTTGGGCGGCGGCGCGTCTATCGGAGAACTGGTTGGTTCCCTACCTGAGTAGCTGGAAGGTGTGGTTGGATCGATCCCGTCCGCTCAATCGGACTTATACAACTTGGCTCGGATGGATTCCCAGCTCTTCTTGTTCTTGGCGTCCCAGCCGCCGCCGATGCGCATGGCGTACATCCAATCCTCGGTACTCTTGGCGACGATATAGGAGCGGTCGGCCTCGAATCTCGTCAGGGCTTGTTGGTAGGCTGGCAGGTTGGCAACACCCTTGCCCTTGTCAGTCCCAAGCCCGACGAGGCCCGCATACGCCTTGCCCATGACCAGAGCGGAACGGAACAACCGGACGATACGCCCGAACAAGACGTCTCGCATCTTCGGCGTGTCCGCTTCCTCCTGAATGGTTTCCCGCACCACGTTGAGATATTCGCGGAGCGTGATCTCCGGCTCCTCCAGGAGCTGGTCGGTGCGGTTGTAGAGGCCGGGCGTGATGGTCACCTGGGCGGCGCAGTAAACGAGAGCCCCTTTGAGTCCCTGTGGTATGTCCTTGAGGTCGTACACATAGGTTCCGCCGAATGACACTTCGCGGAGCAGTTGGTGCGATCCTTCCGTTCCTTTTTTTCCGTTTCCGGTTCGTGCCTGGACCGATGCATGAACCAAGAAGGCATCACCGCCACCGAGCAGCCGAGCCGTTTTTCGAAGTAGCAGGACGTAGATGTAGGTCAGCAGGAACCGCGACGCCGCGTGCTGTGTCGGATCGTCAAACGTCGCCTTCATAATGAAGCCAACTTTGAAAGGCTCCGCTCGCTTCTCCGGTCGCTTGATGTAGCGGTCGTAAATGTCGTCTTTGTCGCCGTTGGGCATGACGGAGTTCCTCCCGATGACCTTCAAGAGGTCGCCTCGAAGTGAGTGACCCACCGGAAGTACCCTTTTGGACGCGCAAGTATTTCAGCTTGCCGGCACGAGCGGAAAAACAAGAAATCGACGCTCGGAATGGGCCGACATTGGTTTGCCGCGACAGGTGGTCGAAATGCGTTCGGATCGAAAACTCGGCCTCAAGCGTTTGGCGGCGGACTCGAAGCTCCCCGCGAGTAGACTTCGGCGAATGAGATTCCATCCCGCTCCGCCAGCGCGTCGGCGTGCCCCTTGAGCGATCCACCGACGAAGAACACGATCACTCCACCCACAAACGTCACACCGGCCACGAGAAGCCAGTGCCAGCCGAACCCAAACAGACGCGCTCTTCGGAGCGTAACGGCGCACGCCGGCACGTTCAACGGGTGTGAATAGTGTTGAGATTCGATTCAGGAGCCAGCGGGGACAGCGTCTTCGCAATGGGTGGATCGTTCGGTGGCGTGTCCGTTCTGGGATGGAGTGGCCGACAGCACGACGCGGAAGGTTGTCCCGGCTCCCGGCTGGCTTTCCACCGTGATGACACCGTTCAACCGAGCGATATATTCCTTCACGATGGCCAGACCCAGCCCGGCATGAATGCCGGTGGAGTGTCTCGACGAATCGGCTCGGTAGAATCGCTCGAAAATCTTCTCCTTCACTTCGGGCGCCATTCCGATGCCGGAATCGCGCACCTCGAAGACAGCGGAAGGGCCGTCGCGTCGGGCGGCGAGTTCGATTGTTCCTCCCGGCTTGTTGTACTCGACGGCATTGTGCAGGAGATTCATGAGCACCTCGCGGAGCTTGCCGCTGTCGGTGTCCAGAATCAGATCATCGTCGAGTTGCACCGACAGGGTGAGGTTGTTGTTGGCGGCCAGCGGGCGGATGACGGCCGCACAGCCGGCGACCAGTTCGTTGGCGTCGACGCGGGCGGTGTTGGTGTGATCGTTGCCGGCGTCCAGCGAGGCGAGCGTCATGATCCGCTCGACCAACTGGCCGAGTTGTTTGGAGATCAGTCGGCACTCTTCCAGCGCGGTGCGGTACTGATCTGGGGTCCGAGGTTTCCTCAAGGCCACATCAATCGTGGCCAGCAGAGAAGCAATCGGAGTGCGCAGTTCGTGCGAAATATCAGCCACGGCCTGTTTCTCCCGAGCAAATGCCCGCTGAAGGAGTGTAAGAGTCTGAGTAATGCGGGCATGGATGGGGGCTAACTCGCGGCCCAGTTCGGCGGGACCGACTGTCAGACGGAAGTCCTTCTCGGACACCCGGCTGACCGCGTCTGAGAGCTTGCGGAGGGGCGAAAGTCCACGGGCGACGAAGAACCAACCTCCTAACACCAGAGCAAGGAACGTTCCTCCTCCAATCAACCACAACCGACTGCGAAGGCGGACCAACTCCGCGCGGGTTTCCTCCTGAACGTTGGCGAGTTGCTCGTCGCGTTCCTTCTGGTCGGCTACGAGACGGGCATCCAGTTCGGTATGCGGTCGGGCGACATGAACGAACACGCGCAGCGACACGTGAGGACCACGCGCGATCGGGCGCGGGGGGATGTTGCCAATCGTCGGAGGCGCGAGCCAGACGGCGAACGACAACGGCCGGCCGTTGGCTGTGGTGGCCATCACCACGCGCCGGAGTGTGCCTTTGTTCGGTACCACGACATCATCAAATCTCGGCTCGCTGTCCTCGGCCTGAGTCAACCAAACTGGGTCGAGCGGTAATTCAACCCTGTCGCCGCCCAATCGGACCGGAGAAGGAATCGCGAGGGTCGGCTTCGCCCGACCTGTAGGTCCGCCAACGAGGGTAATCTGGAAACCGCCGGGGTGGTCGTCATCGTCGAACGTCTTGCGCAGCGATTCCTGAACGCGAACGAGCAATCGCGGGGTGTCGTACTCGACCCACCCAGGGAACGGGTTGTAGCGCCGCGGTTCGGTCGAGAGCCGCGGTTCGAGAGCCGAAAGCGTGAGAACGGTTGGGAGCACTGTTGGCGGCGCGGCGAAATCCATCAGAACGGTCCGCGCCCGGAACAGCCGGGCCTCTTCGTCGGGGGCCTTCACTGGCGGTTGCGGTTCTGGAAATCGCGGGTTTCCGGGTCGGGGAGGTCGGGAATCGTAGCTCTGTCCCAAGACAGCGACCCCGATCTGCATCACGAGCGATTCGACTCGAGTGAGGCGACGCAATTCGAGATTCTGCCCGAGGATGATCGCCGTCTTGTACTGTACTTCCTTGGCCAACCCCTTGGCCTCGGCCAACAGATCGGCGTCGAACTTGGTCTTCGCCTCTTGCTGCCTGACCTTGAACGTCTGTTCGATCCGCTCGGTTTCCGAAGCCTCGCGCGCGCGCACCGCGGCGTTGGCAAAGCGAGCCACGAGTACCCCGACCGCACCGAGGGCCAGCGCCAACAACAACAGCAGATAGCCCAACAGGGATCGGCGGATAGATCGCATGAAACACCCATC
>JAKEEV010000361.1 GCA_022616395.1 Planctomycetia bacterium
CCTGTCCTACAGAAAGAGACAGGCTGGAAGCCTGTCCTACAGAAAGAGACAGGCTGGAAGCCTGTCCTACAGAAAGAGACAGGCTGGAAGCCTGTCCTACGAAAATCGACGAAGGCTTCACGATATGGGACAGGTTGAACCAGAGAGTGGTCCGCGGGTCCGGGCGGTGGCCTGTGTCTGCGGAGTGAGCATCGAGCGGGGAGTCCCGACCGAGGAGCTATCCGACTACATCCGAGACGCGGACAATCTGGTCTGGGTCGATGTGGAGAACCCCGGATCGACGGAACTCGCGATGTTGGAGGATGTGTTCGGGTTCCACCCGCTGGCGCTCGCGGACCTGACCGAGTGCCAGCGCCGACCGAAAGTCAACGAATACAAGGGTTACTTGCTGCTCGTGATGCACGCGGCCGTTCCGGGTGCGGAGCCACCAGAGGCAAGAACCACCGAAGTGGACCTGTTCCTCGGTCGCAACTATCTCGTGTCGGTTCATCGCGAACGAGTCCCGGCTCTGGAGGAAGCACTCGCCCGGTGGACGCATGGCGGACCGATGCTTCGCGATGGCGTGGGGTTCCTCGGTTATGCTGTACTCGATGCAATCATCGAGTCGTATGTGCCTCTCATTGATCGAATCGAGGACGAACTGGCCGAGGTCGAGATCGCGGTGTTCACCAGCCCCAGCGAAGACGCAGTGCGAGGATTGCTCCAGTTGAAGCGAACGCTGGTCGCGCTCCGGAGAGTGCTTTACCCGCTGGGAGAGATTTTTCAGACTCTCTTGCGGCGGGATCACCCGATCTTCACGACCAACGTTCAGGAGTGTTTACACGATGTGTACGATCACGTTCTGCGTATTCTGGATGTGCTCGACACCGAACGCGAAATGGCCGCCGGAGCACTCGACGCATCGCTTGCGGTTAGCTCGAACCGACTGAACAAGACGATGAAGCGACTTGCGGTCATCACCGTCGCGGTGGCGTTCGTCGGGTCGGTCTTCGGAGCCTACGGAATGAATTTCGACGACATCCCGCTGGCGAAGGAGCCGTTGGGCTTCTGGATCATCGCCGGTGGAACGTTTGGCCTGATCGTGGCAACGCTCCTCTTCGCCTGGAAGCGAGATTGGCTGTAATGGTTGGTCATTGGTCATTAGTCATTGGTCATTGTCATTGGTCATTGGGCATTGGGCATTCGTGAAGCACGATGGATTGGTGCGAAGCGATCAACCCAGACCAATGACCAACAACCAATGACTAATGACTACTGACGGGAGAAACCATGCGGGTATTGATCGCGGACGATGAACCGGTATCTCGCAAACTCCTCCAGAGTTACCTTCAGAAGTGGGGGTACGAGGTGACTGCTGCTCAGAATGGGGCGGAGGCGTGGAGGCTGTTCCAGGAAAGCAGCTTCTCCATCGTCATCACCGACTGGATGATGCCCGAAGTCGATGGGTTGGAGTTGATTCGTCGAATTCGCGCGGCCAACCACTCTGGGTATGTTCACGCGACGCTCTTGACCGCCAAGGCCCAGAAGGAGGATTTGGTTGAGGGGATGGAAGCGGGCGCGGATGATTTTCTCACCAAGCCATTTGATCGCGACGAGCTGCGTGTCCGGCTTCGCGCGGCCGAACGGATCGTGAAACTGGAACAAAGTCTGGCCGAGCAGAATCGCGTGTTGCGGGAAACTCAGTCGGCGCTTGTTCAGAACGAAAAGCTCGCGAGCCTCGGTCGGCTTGCCGCGGGAGTCGCTCACGAGATCAATAACCCGATTGCGTATGTCACCAACAACCTCGCGGTCATTCGCCGAGACACTCAGTCCGCGCTGGCAGCGCTTGACGCTCACCGTCGGGGCGACATGACCGAAGCCGCCCGGCTGGAACAAGCAGCAGACATCGAATACCTCCGCGAGAACTTTTCCCGCACATGCGACAAGACGCTGGAGGGGCTTCAGCGAGTTCGAGACATCGTCCGCAACCTGCGTGACTTCGCCCGACTCGACGAGGCCGAGTTCAAGGAGGCGAATTTGAATGCGGCTCTTGAATCCACCCTGGAGATCGTTGGGCACCAGATCAGGGAGAAGAGCATCCAGTTGGAAAAACACTTCGGGGAGTTGCCGCTTGTGTTGTGTCATCCGGGGAAGATCAATCAGGTTTTTTTGAACCTGTTGGTGAACGCGATTCAGGCCTGTGATCGCGGGGGAGTGGTCATCGCCCGCACGCGTGCCGAACCCGGCTCAGGAGTTGTGGTCGAAGTGCAGGACAACGGTTGTGGAATCCGCCCGGAACATCGTGAGCGGCTATTCGAGCCGTTCTTCACGACCAAACCGGTCGGTCAGGGCACCGGGCTGGGACTGTCAGTGAGTTTCGGAATTGTCCGCGACCACGGCGGGTCAATCGAAGTTGATAGCGAGGTCGGACGCGGAAGTACCTTCCGCGTCGTGTTGCCACTCAAAGCCATCGGGAAACAGTCATCGAGTCATCAGTGATCAGTTATCAGTTACCAGTTATCGGGCTGGTTGGTTTTGATCTGTCTTTTCTGACGGCTGGTTACTGATCACTGTTTACTGATGACTGATTAATGATTACTGCCCTCTGACGGGAGGTGACCATGTCCACGGACAACAAGCATCCCATTCTGGTTGTAGACGACGAAGCGGAGATTCTGTTCTCGCTTCGCGGGCTGTTGCGGCAGGAGTTCACGCTCCACACGGCCGAAAGTGGAGCCGAAGCGCTCGACATCATGCGCCGACACGTGATTCACGTCCTGATGACCGATCAGCGGATGCCGCTGATGACCGGAGTCGAGTTGTTACAGCAAACGCGTGAAGTCTGCCCCGAGGCGGTTCGGATCGTCTTCACCGGATACGCCGACATCAAGGCGGTGATCGACGCGATCAATCAGGGGCAGATTTTCCGCTACCTGACCAAGCCGTGGGAACCTGACGAATTAGTCTCGGTTCTGAGGCAGGGCTGCGAAGAGTATGACCGGCTGACAGCCAGGAGACACCTGCTCCTCGACATGCGCGACTACGTGAACCGCTGTCAGAAGCTCCCCGGCGATACTCTGCTGCAACTCACCGGCACCGAGTTGCTTGAGCGAATCGAACGCGGACTGGCAGCCGATGAAGGGAAAGGAGGCGTGGTCGCGGGCTAGCTCACATTTCACGATGACGCGACCAACGAGCCGCGACCAGCGGGAGCGGGGATAAGTTTCACCCGCTCCCGTGCCAGGAGTTTCAAGTTGGGAGAGGGGAGAGGGCAGAGTGTTTTCAGCCCACCTCAGCCAACTTCCTGCGGTTGGACGAGGGCGCAGGCCAGGACTCCACAGAAACGCGACCCTGCACGCCCCGGCAAGTGAGCGAGCCGAGAATCGCTAAAAACACGCAAACCGAGGATGGCAACTGGCATAGACAGATGTTCACATTACGTGTAGAGTGGAGAATGGGTTGGGAGCGATCTTTGACAACCGAACCGCCAGGCCAGGAGAAATCATAAAGGCCACCCCCTCCCCTTCGAGAACCCCA
>JAKEEV010000039.1 GCA_022616395.1 Planctomycetia bacterium
GGGCTATTCCAAGACTTGAAGTGTGATGGGAAGCCACTCTATCGCCATGTCGCGGAGGAAGTGGTGAAGTGGAACTCGCTCACGATTGGTGAATGCGGACTTGGCGATGTGGGAGCCGTTGTGGGTGCGACTCATCCGAAGGAACTGACTGAGTTGCGCTCCGCGATGCCGGACGTGTGGTTCCTCGTGCCCGGTTATGGCGCTCAGGGAGCCACCGCGGCCGATGTGAAGGCTGCTTACCGCGCGGATGGACTCGGCGCGATCGTGAATAGTTCTCGCGGAGTGACTTTTCCCTTCCACCCGGACGACCCGGACTGGGAAGCGAAGATCGTCGAGGCAGCCCGGAAGGCGCAGGCGGAGTTAAAGGGCTGATACGGCTTCGAGAGGTGTTAATCATGCCAACGGCAACTGAAGAACTGGTGGAACTCTACCAGCGCGGCGGCTGCATTCGCCAACCGAACCCGGTTCGACGAGCCGAGGAGAAACGTACCTACAAGAAGGGGTACGAAGTCCGCCTGTACGTCACAACCAAGACCGAACTGACTCGAATCCGGCGACTGTTGCGACAAGTCGGATTCAAGAAACTTGGCAGCGCCTACGGTAAACATCGCGGGTATATCCAACCGCTCTACGGACAGGAGGCGGTGAAGTGGTTTCGTCTCAAGTCGGGAGAAGAAACCGACGAGGCGCCCAAGCAAAGCGAACAGAAAGCACGCACGGGAAAAGCATCGTAGCCAGAAACAAACGAACCCCCCTGACGAAATGACTTCGTCAGGGGGGTTCGTTCTGGACAGTAGGACAGGTATCTTGCCTGTCGCAAAGATAGACAGGCTTCCAGCCTGTCCTACGAAAACAGACAGGCTGGAAGCCTGTCCTACGATTTTCAGCGTCGCGGCATGACCTGAACCCTCGGCATCACCGGCGTGTTGTAGTTCTTGTACTGCGTGGACCGGTACAGGTTCGGCGACGGCAGCGGGCTAGGACCGGCCTGCGTGGTCGGGAACCACTTCTTGATGCTGAAGAGGTTGTTGATGGTCTTCACGTAGCCGTTGTTGTCGATTGACCCGGCGGCCTGCTGACCGATGAGGTTAATCGTCCCGGCCGCGAGGTTGGCCGCGGTCTTGCTCGGCTGAATGACCAACTTCTTGGTGTCGATGGGCTTGAAAGTCACGTCGCCGGCCTGAGCCGGTGCGCTCACCATCAGCGCCACCGCGGCCGTGCAACAGACGAACCACTTCATTAAGTCCCCCTTTCGGACGTACTGGCTCAACACGCGACATTTCGTCGTGTGTTCCCCTCGGGCCAGACTGTTGGAAGGGGTGGAGAGATAGCGTCGTGGGCAATGGTGTCAAGTCCAGATTTCAGAGCCGCGACCGTCAGGGAGCGCAATCAGAGCCGCGAC
>JAKEEV010000362.1 GCA_022616395.1 Planctomycetia bacterium
ACGGGCTTCATGTCTTCGTGAGCGATGGGTAGCGGTTGGCCCGCGTTGCGGTATTGGGTCTCTGCTGGGTCGATGCCCAGAGCGCGGAACCACGTGTGGAATAGCCCGCCGATGTCCACCGGCTCCGTCGCCACGTCGGTGCCCTTCTCGTTGGTCTTCCCCGCGACAACGCCCTTCTTGATTCCGCGACCGGCCATGCACACGCTCCACGCTTCCGGCCAGTGGTCGCGTCCGATGTGGCCGTTGATTCGCGGAGTGCGCCCAAACTCGGCACACGCAATCACCAGCACATTGTCGAGCATTCCGCGCTCGTGAAGGTCTTCGATAATGGCCGCGAAAGGTTTATCGAACTTCGGATGTAAGCTCGCGGCTCCGTTGAAGTGGTCGCCGTGAGTGTCCCAGCCGTAGCTGGTCACTTTCACGAACGTCACGCCCTCTTCAAGCAAGCGCCGCGCGAGGAGCATGTGCCGGCCGAGGTCGTGCGAGCCGTAGCGGTCCTGATCCTTCTGAGGAAGTTTGGAGAGATCGAAGAGTTCGATCTTCTTTTGCAACTGCGCGGCCATCACGAAGCCGTAGCTGTTGGCTTCGGTGAGTTCCGCGCGGCGCTCGGCCGCGTAGTTCTTGTCGAGCAACTTTCGCAACTCGTTCCGCTCGTCATCCTCTTCCTGCGTGAGGTCTTTCGGGCGCATCAGGTTCTCTGGCGGCTTCCCATCGCCAAGAGCAAGCGAACCGTACTTCGGACCGAGGAACCCCGCGTCCTTGTAAATGAATCCCCCGCCTCCGGGCTTCACCCAGATGTAAGGAGGAAGGCCGCTCTCGCCCGCGCCAATGAGTTTCGCCACCGCGGCGCCGAAGTACGGATACACCACGCCACGATTCTTCGGGTCTCCGCGCTGAATGCGATCAATTCCGGCCGAGTGCGAGTTATCTTGCGTGGAAACACTCCGCACTATCGCGAGGTGCTTCATCAACTTCGCGCACTGTGGAAGCAGTTCGCAAATCTGAATGCCCGGCACGGTCGTTTGAATCGGGCGAAACGGCCCGCCGAAGGGCGTGTTCGGTTTCGGATCCCACGACTCCAACTGACTCATTCCGCCATCAAGCCAAACGAACAACACCTGCCGCCGGTGCTTCTTCAATTCCTCCGCGACGAGCGGATTGGCCAGCGCGGAAAGCCCCACCGCGCCGGCGGCCCCGAAGAAGCGTCGGCGAGTAAGTGCGTGTTCGTGTGGCGTGCAGAGCATGGGAATACCTTTGGAGACCTAACCCCCACCAGAGGTCAGAGGTCAGAAGACAGAGGTCAGAAAGCAGAGGTCAGAAGACAGAAGACAGACAACAGAAAAGCCAAGTAACCCAATCTGATCTCTGATTTCTGTCCTCTGACCTCTGACTTCTGTCTTCTGATCTCTGTCCTCTGATCTCTGTCCTCTGATCTCTGTCCTCTGGTTGGGGAGGTCTACTTCTTCGGAGGAGCGTAATCGAGTTCGACTTTCTTCCCCGCGACGATCTCCACCATCCTGCGTTCACCATCAATGCGGACTTCGTACTTTCCAGGAGTGAGGTTCTCGAACACGGCTTTCCCGGCCAGAACAGGTTTCTTCAAGCGCATCTGGTTGGCGATGACGGCAAAGTGCGTGGCGTCCATCGGCGGTCGAGTCGGATCGTCCGCCGGGATCATGTAAACATCGCCGGTCGAACCCGCCGGAGCGTTGATCTCCACTCCTCCCAATTTGGTCAAATCCAGCGTGAAGTTCTCCGTGAGCATTCCGTTGGCGGGGATTTCCACCCACTTCCACACAATCGGTCCACCGGTCGTTATAGTCGCGCTCAAGAGGTAGCGACCCGGAGGAAGTTTCAGGTGAGCGTAGCGCGTCGGCCGCGATTGCCCATCCCCCGCGGCCAGCGTCGTGATGCGCGGTTTGTGTTCATCGTCGAGCGCTCCGTTGGGTTGACCATTCACGGATGGTTCGAGCTTGATGAACAACTCTTGAGTAATCAAACTCTCCGCCGTGAAGCCCGCGTAGGTCACGCGCACCGATGTATCGGGCTTGGCCCCGATCACCGCGATATCGCCAAAGGCGAACGGTGCATCATCCGGGCCGGGTGGTTCACTGAACGGGCGAATGTAATCCGCGTTGAACGTTCCGGCCAGCACGCTCTTCGCCTCGTCATGCATCGACAGGTAGATGCGCCCGCTGACTTTGCCGTTCTTCCGCGGACCGAGTTCCAGCGTCATCGAGTACATCGCATGCGGAATGCCTGGGAACCACAATCCACCAGGTTGGTTGTGCACTGGGGGAGGGAACAGCGCGATAATCGTTGGCACTTCCGGCCCGGCCGTCGCATCGTGCTTCACCTTGATCGTTCGCCGTTCGCTCGGCTGCGTCTTCCCTCCGGCTGCCGGCAGCTTGATCGTTACTTCGCGTTCCATGTCCGTCGTCCCGGCCTTCAACATGCGGAACCTCAGTTCGTTCCCCTCCATCACCACTTCGGGCTTGAACGCGGCTCCCGCGAGCATCCCACTGACAGGCGCGTTCGGAATCGCGTGTTTGTCGAGATCGAGTTCCCACACCACCTTCACCGGTTCGACCTTCGGCGGGTCGGTATTGGGATTCGCGGGCGGGTTTGTGTTCGGAGGCTGTTCAAGAGCCACGTTCGGCTGCGTCGGCTCTGACTTCGACCCGCACCCCAGCGCGAAGGCCAAACTCAGCCCAAGCAAACCCGCGAAGATCGTCCGTGACATGATTCCTCCCCTCTTTGGCGAACCCCGCCCGCAAGGGCGGTGGGTGCGCTGTGTGAACCCACCGCCCTTGCGGGCGGGGTTCGCCTACTCGTCAGTGGTTCACCCCAAACTCCATCGAGGCCAACAGCGCCCACGCGACCCGGCCGATGGCCTCCGCGCGCTTCTCTGGGTGTTTCGCCAGCATCTTCGTGATCCCGGTCCGTTCGTCGGCGGATGGTTTGCGCGACAGGATCGCGAGGAACAACTCGTCCACGGCCTCCGCGTCAGGCAACTTCGAGACGCGATCCACAAGGTTGCCGGCCTTCGGCTTGAGTAAACCCAGAACCGCGTCATCATGCAACACGAACAGCGCCGCCTTTAATGAGGGAGTAACTTCGTCTTCCGGGTCACGCGGCTGATTGGCGAATGCCTTCAGGTACTTCGCGCGAAGCGTATCTGCCGTCTTCAGATCGCTTCCGGTGGCGATAATCACGCTCTGGAGAAGTTGCTCGGCCGTCAGTCGACGTTCCAGAGCGGTTGCGAAATACTTCGGCTCTGGGGCTTCCTTCGCCGCGAGCTTGCTTGATCGCTGATAAGTTTTGGTCAGCGCAAGCTCGCGGAAAAGCCACTTGATGTCGAAGTTGTGCTCCGCGAATTCCTTCGCGAGAAGGTCAAGCAACTCCGGGTGCGATGCCGGGTTCGCCGCGTGATGCAAATCGAGCGGATGCACCAGTCCGCGGCCGATCAGGAGGAACCAGAGGCGATTGGCGCTGTTGCGCGTGAAGTCCGCGTTCAACTTTGTCGGCAGGCGTTCGGAGATTTCCTTCAGCGGACTGAACTTCAACACGCCGGGGTTGTTCGTCTTCCTGTCCGGCGGCTCCAGATACTCCATGCCCTTCGCGAGCGCGGGAATCTCAATCATCCTCATGCCCGGCAACACGGGCGAAGTAGCCATCTGAATCTTGGTGAACACCGACGCGAACGGAGTCTTCTCCGTTGTGGGTCGTTCGCCGACGATCATCTTCGCGGGGTTCACCAGATACGTGTTCTTGAAGAAGCTGTGCAGCCCCTGGAAGTGTTGCTGCTTGTACTCATCGACTGTCAGGTGATCGTGGCACTCGCAACACTGGAAGTTCTTGCCGAGGAACAGCCGGCCGACGTCGCGTGTCAGGCCGGAGTAATCGACCGGATTCTGGCCGTAGTTTTCCAGTCGCTTACTGATCCAGAACGACGCACCGGGGTGTGCGGTCTCCTTCGGGTCAGCGCGCAGCATCTTCTTCACCATCGCGTCCCAAGGCGCGTTCTTCTCGAAGGACTCTCGAAGGAACTTTGTCCACTCTGGATTGTCTCCGAGCCGTTCCATGAGCATCACATGAAATAGATCGGTCATGCGCGTGGCGTATTCAGGAGCTGTCAGCAATCTGTCGATCAGACGCGAGCGCTTGTCGGCGGTTGTGTCATTCAGAAACGCTTTCGTTTCGTCACGCGTGGGAATCCTTCCGGCGAAATCGAGATACACGCGCCTGACGAACTCCGAGTCATCAGCGGGCGCACTCAGAGCAACGCCGTCAGCCTTCGCCTTCGCTTCAATGAGCGCATGAATGCGAACGTGAAGCGACTCCTCAGCGCGCCCCACCGCGCAAAGGCCGAGTAGCGAGAATGCGAACAGAGCGCGAACACACATGGACGGCACTCCGGTGTGGAGTAACCGAAAGGGCGGGAACATCAGCAGTTCTTGCAAGTATAACCGGCGAAAAGGCAAGCGTGTACGCGGAAATGAAAGCGAACCGGAGGCTTGAAGCCTCCGGTTCGTGTGGAGCGACAACGATTCCTCAGTTCGGCAGACTTGTCGGAGGAATCAGTTCACTCGGCACGCTCGGTTGCGGGAGTTCGTCCGGTGTGGGTGTGAGGCGGCCGACGGAGTCGCCCTTGCGAGGCAGTTCGTCCTCCCGGAGTTTATCGAGAGGAACCTTTCGTGCCGGCTTGAACTCGGCAACCGCCTCTTTCGGCTTGACTGTCTTCACGACCAGAGTGCCGAGGTACTTCGGTTTGTCGGCTACTCGATAGACATCGAGCACAACTCCCGCCTCAAGGCCAGCGTCGATACCAATGCTGATGCGGACGAGTTCTTTGTTGACGTCGAGGACAGAGCCGCGGACGTTCTCTGGCAACTCGAGCCCCAACTCGCTCCCCGGCCCGACCGGAACCGGCGCGGCGGGAGTCGGCGCGAACGATCCTGGCCCAACAGGCCGCAGCGGAACCGGCGCGGGAGTCGTGCTGGGGCGCGCAACCGGCGGAGGAGGAAAAGCAGGCGCTGGGGTTGAGTTGGGTCGCATGGGCACCGATGGAGTCGGCGGGAGTCGGTAGCCCGGCACGACGGTTTTGGGAGCGAAGTTCGGCACTGGGGAGGGCAAGACAACCACGAGCGTGTCTTGCTTGAACAGAGCCAGTTCACGCGGGTTGGGCAATTTCCCATCGTGGGACACCAGCACGTGAACGTCGGTCTTGAAGAGTTCCTTCCACGCCTTCGGCGAGAGGCGGTTCCCCTTCATGTCGAAGACGGCCACATCCGCGGGGTCGTGCGTGGTCGCGTTCACGCCCGACTTCATCTGGTAACTGGTAACCGCGTTTTCGCCGACTTTCTGGGTAACTGGCTCGTAGTAGTGACCGCGTTGACGAACGATCAACTTGCCGTCTTCAAGACGCACCACGGCTTGCGAGGGGAACGAGGCATAAGGCACATCGTCATCCTCGATGCCCTTCGCGGGGACTTTCTTTGGAGCCGGTTGAGCCAGTACGAACCGCTGGCCCGTGTTCGAGTCTACGTAAATGATCGTCGGCGCGGGCGAGGAGTCCGCCACCGTGGGCCACAGCGGTTGATCCGCTGAGGGCTGTTGAGGAGTATTTTGGAACTGAGCAAGTCCGACAGCTCCCAGGCCGAGCAACCCACAGGACAGCACCCCTACCGCAATCATCAGTCGCAGGCGATTGACGAGCATGGTCTTTAATACCCCGTCGGTGAGTGAGGAAACGGATGGCGAAAGAACCAGCGGGACCGTCCCGCCGGGGGCAAACTCAACCGCCGCGTGCGCGGTGGACGCGGCCAGACCTCGGGACACAGTTACCGCGACCACGTCCGAACCAAGCGCTGCGGCTATCGCCGTGGCGCTAGCGGTGATTCCGCGACGCGTCAGCCGTTCGGCGAGTACCTTCCGGGCGTGAGCCAGTCGACTCGAAAGCGTACCTTCTGGAATTCGCAACTGCGCGGCCGCGGTCGCACGCGGGAGTCCTTCGAGATCGCACAGCACCACTGCGGCTCGGTACTTGTCGGGAAGTTTCGCCAACTCCTCGTCGATCACTCGACGCAACTCGGTCGTGTCGTCAGGTGGCGATGGAGCGGCAGGCTCAGGGGCAACGGGCACGACATGCTCCTCGGCCCTGCGCCTCGCAGCGCGGGCTTCCAGCGCGGTGCGACAGGCGACCCCGTACAACCAGTTGGCCAACAACTCCGGGCGGGTCACATGAGCCGCCCGGCGAGCCAGTACGAGAAACGCCGCCTGAAACGCGTCCTCCGCATCGTGCGGTCGACCGGTCACCCGCCGACAGGCGGCCAACACCATCGGGCCATGCCTTCGCACAATCTCGGCGAAGGCATCCTCATCGCGTGAAGCAACGAAGCGCGCAAGAAGCTCGCGGTCGGGCACGTCGGTCGTGCCAAGAACGACTCGAAGCAACTGCCGGGCAAGCGGGCGGGTGGACTCGGTCGGCATCTGGTCTTCCCATGAGCCGCGGACAACTATTACTGGTGACAACCGCCTCCGCGCGTCGGTGAGTTTTCGGAGGAAGCAGAATTCACCACAAAGACACAAAGGGCACAAAGGAAAGACAGAAGAGCAACAATAGTCAGAAATCGTAATCTAGTTTGCTGTCTTCTTTGTGTCCTTTGTGCCTTTGTGGTGAATCTGTTCGTCCCCTCTGGAGTCTTCCCATGCCTACCGTTGCCGAGTTCGCCGAGTATCTGGAACGCTTCGCTCCGTGCGCAACGGCCGCGGAGTGGGATAACGTCGGGCTGTTGCTCGGCGATCCGGCCGCGAGCGTGTCTCGTGTGATGACCTGCCTGACGGTTTCGCCGGACGTTTCGGAAGAAGCCGTTCGCGAGGGCGCGCAACTCATCGTCTCGCATCATCCGGTACTGTTCCGCGGAGCGAAGAAGCTCACCACGACTTCGCCGGACGGTCAGGCGGTGTTGCCACTGCTCCGAGCCGGCATCGCAGTCTATTCACCCCACACCGCGTTCGACAACTGCGCGGGCGGAATCAACGACGGATTGTGCAAGAGGCTCGGAGTTGCCGACACCATTCCGCTTCGTCCACGCGAAGCCCGCGGACAGTGCAAGCTCGTCGTGTTTGTGCCGGATTCAGACTTGCAGAAAGTGTCTGATGCAGTTTTCGCGGCCGGGGCGGGCGTCATTGGCCAGTACAACGAGTGCAGCTTTCGACTTGCTGGAACGGGCACGTTTTACGGCACCGATTCGACCAACCCGACAGTTGGGCAGAAGGGCAGACGCGAGGAATCGCCCGAGTGGCGCCTGGAAGTGATCGTTCCCGAATCGCTCGTGTCCAGTGTGGTCTCCGCGATGCGAAAAGCTCACAGCTACGAGGAACCCGCGTTCGACATTTACCCGCTCAAGCCCGGCACAAGCGGAGGAGAAGGGCGAATCGGCGAACTGGCGGAGCCTACCACTCTGGGCGAACTCGCCAAGAGAGCAAAATCCACGCTGAACACTTCTGGCGTGTTTGTGGTGGGCGACTTCAGTCGCCCGGTTCACAAAGTCGCGCTGGCGTGCGGAGCCGCGGGCGACTTCTTGAGTGATGCAATCAGGCGCAAAGCGGATGTGTTCGTAACCGGCGAGGTGCGATTTCACGAAGCACTCGCGGCCCGCAGCGCGAACATCGGCTTGCTTTTACCAGGCCACTACGCAACCGAGCGGCCCGGCGTCGAGGACTTGGCAACGAAACTCGCTGCTGACTTCTCTGGGGTAACAACTTGGGCAAGCCGGAGTGAGCGCGATCCTCTCGAAATTGCTTGACCGCATGGTTCCTCACGGGTATCGCACTCCCGAATATTTTTTGGGAACCGGGGGATACCATGCTCAAGACAATTGCATTAATGGTCGCGATGACCAGTGTGGAGACGGTTGAACCGCCAACCGATGCCCAAGTGCTCCGCGCAATGCCGCGAGCACCTCGCGGCATTCCGTATCTCTTCGAGGAGTGCCGCGACAACATCACCATCGTGAAGCGCCCCGTCGGGCAGGTGACCGTCGCGATGACGTTCTGTCCGCTCAGGGAACCGAAGCAAGTGCGCATCACGAAGTGGGCCTGCGAGGTGCATTACGCGGAAACAATGCACGTATCGTTTCCGTTCAACGTCTCGATGACGAAGAAACGCGTCCAACTGGTTTACATAGACAAGGCGGAGTTGGTGAGGTGACTTTGGAGACGAAGAGCCACAGATAAACACAGATGAAACGCAGATCAGAAAAGACAGAATGGCCACAAAAAAGCACAAGAGGCACAAAAGAATACAGCAGAGAAAGACAGAAGATTGAGTTCAGATCAGCTCTATTCTTGTCTTCTATTTTGTGCCTTTTGTGCTTTTTTGTGGCCATTCCTCTTCTGACTTAATCCGCGTTTCATCTGTGTTTATCTGCGGCTCTTCTCCTGCCTACACCGCGGCCATGACCAGAGCGCCATTCTGTCCGCCGAAGCCGAAGCTTGTGGACAGGCCGTACTTCACCTTCGCTTCGCGCGCGGTGTTGGGAATGTAGTCGAGGTCGCAGGCGGGGTCGGGGTTGGTCAGGTTGATCGTCGGCGGGTAGACTTGCGTCTTTAAACTCATCGCCAGGGCAGCCGCTTCGATCGCGCCGCTTGCCCCGATGGAGTGTCCGATCATCGACTTGATCGAAGACAGTTGCACGTCCTTCGCGGCTTCGCCGAACACGCGCTTCACCGCGGCCGTTTCCATCGCGTCATTCAACTTGGTACTGGTTCCGTGAGCGTTGATGTAGCCCACGTCGCGGGGGTCCACGTGTGCCTCGTTGAGCGCGGCTCGAATCGCCCGTGCGCCTCCGCGGCCCTCCGGGTCGGGCTTGGTGACCGAGTACGCATCGAACGTACTCCCCCAGCCCTTCACCTCGGCGTAAATCGGCGCGTGGCGTGCCTTCGCTCGCTCATACTCCTCGAGTACAAGAACCGCGGCACCTTCGCTAATCACGAAACCATCTCGCAGGCGATCGAAGGGTCGCGAGCGTTCTTCCGGAGGAAGCCCCGCGCTTCGGCTGAGCGTCCCGAGCGCGGTGTAAGCCAAAAGCATCAGCGGATCGATGCGGCTATCCGCACCGCCACAGAGCATCACGTCGGCATCGCCACGCGCGACCAGGCGAAACCCTTCGCCCACCGCTTGCGTACCGGCGACGCACGCCGTCACCACCGTGTTGTTCGGTCCCTGGCAGTTAAACGCCATCGAGATGTGAGCCGCGGCCATGTTCGGCAGATACTTCAGCAGCCACAGTGGGAAAAGTGGTGCCTCTGGCCGGTTCGGGTCGGGAAGTTTGGTCTCATCAAATCCGCCGTCTTCCTGACAGGCACGCGACAAGAGTGGAGCGAGTTCGCCCAGGTCCATCGGCACCAGTCCGGCCCCCATGACAACGCCAAAGCGTTCGGGGTTGAGCGTGGCCAACTCCAGCCCGCTATCAGCGACGGCCAGCCCCGCGGCCCCAACGCCGAACTTTGCTGCCCGGCCCATGACCTTGACGGATTTACGGAATTTGTCGGGAAGGAATGGTTCCGGGGTGAAGTCGAGCACTTCGCCCGCCACGCGAATCGGATGGTTGGACGCATCGAACGACCGGATTGGGCCAATCCCGCTGTGCCCGTCCACGCACGCGCGCCAAAAGGCATCTTTCCCCACCCCGTTGGGCGCTACGATGCCCAAACCGGATATGACCACCCTACGCATAACGGAACCCCGTTCGACCGCCCCTCCCTCGTCCGTAAAGGTGGCCGGCGGGTTCTGCTGGTCAGGCGAACTGTCAGTTACCGTCCATCCACTGGCTTGCTAGATTCCCCCATCTTCACCATCTTCCTTAAAGTTAATCTCAATGGCCTCTTCCTTCAATCCCCTCAATGGTGTCGAATCCGGGTATTCGCCTCAATTTACGCAGTCTGCGCCAGCAAACTCGGTATAACCGGTTCAGAATCCCCCCAATTGCCAGAACATTGGGGGAATCACTTAACTCTCAGAGATGAACTGCGAACTTCGTGCCGCGAGAACGAATGACTGGGTGGGTGGCACAGAACAGATACCGGAAGGCAAAGGACAGAAGGTAGGGAAGAGAGATCAGAGAACAGTGATTAGAGGACAGACGACCGAAGACGGAAGACAGGAAGACTGGGGAGGGATCCGGGAAAGCCATCAATCACCCCGAAACCTCCCTGACGCGATCAACTGGCAACTTCTTCTTTCCTTCTTGCCCGCCCCGGCCTTCTGCTTTCTGCCCTCTGTATCTCTGATTTCTGTCCTCTGAATCTCTGCCCTCTGCCCTCTGGGGCGGGAAGCCTCTTTTGCCCCCCGTTCGCCGGACCGTTATAATCTGAACAGGCGGGCAACGGCGGGAATTGGTCGCCCGCAACCCGAAGGAACGATTGCGATGTCTCCACTGGCTCACCGCTTCGCCGGCCCGCTGGCCGCTTGTGTCTGGATTGGCCTGTCTGCCACTTCCGTATTCGCACAGGACCCGAACAGGGACGCTCTGTTCGTGACGGTCCAGAATCCCATCACCACCGAAGTCGCGAATCGCATCAAAAATCAAGTGGAGGCTCGCGTTCACGGGACAACGCGCCCCGTGGATACCGTGGTGTTCGACTTCAACCCCTCCAATGCGGATGTGGCGACCACCGAGTTCTGGGCCTGTGTCAACCTGGCGGAGTACATCAGCAATCTGAAGGGCAAAACAACCATCGCGTTCGTTCATGCTCGCGTCGCGGGGCACAGCGTGTTGCCGGTGCTGGCGTGCAAGGAACTGGTGATGAGCAAGAACGCCATTCTTGGCCCGGTGGTTGTCGAGGGCGTCCCCACACCGTTGGACGAAGACCGCCAAAGGCTTTACCAGAAAATATCTGGTTCCTTCGGACGCGGAGGGCACTGGCCGGTGATCCGGAAGATGTTCGATGCGAACGTGGAGTTGATGAAGGGAAAGAAGCGCGAGGGCGGCACGGACATGTTCATCGACGCCAAGAATAAAGCCGAATTCGATCAGGTGACTGGCGCTCAGGCGATTCCGGGCGTCCAGAACAACGCGCTGGGGAGTTACCCCGCGGCCGTGGCTCGCCAGTTGGAACTCGCCAAGGGACTGGCTGACTCACGGCCAGAACTCGCCTCGCTCTTTGGTCTGCCTCCCTCAGCGATGAAGGATGATCCGCTTCGCGGCGCGGCCCCGGATGCCTACCAGTGGACACTCAAGGGCGATGTGGACGGCGCGATGCGCGAATCGGTGAATCGCGTCATGCGCGACGTGCGCAAGAAGAAGGGGAATGTCCTGATTCTGGTAATCAACTGTAGTGGCACCGATCTGGACACCGCTCGTGGGCTGGCCGAAGACCTCATCAAGGCTCAAACCGACGAGGAAGGCGGCCTGTTGATTATCGGGTTTATTCCCGAAAGCGCGCCGGACGCGGCTCTGGTTGTCGCGCTGGGTTGCTCGGACATCGTGATGACCAAGCCGAAGGTCAACGCCGATGGGAGCGTGGACGGCAAGGACGCCGAGATCGGGAACTTCGAGCGGTTCCTCAAGAGTTCCAAGCCCAATACCATCGACGCGCAGCGCAAAAGTATCCGCGCGCTGGCCGAGCAACAGGGTTATCCCGGCGTGCTGATCGACGGCATGATGGACCGCGACCTGGAGATCATCCGGGTGCGCGGAAAGGGTGATGGTCGCAACAAAACCAAGCTGATGACGCGCCTGGAGTTTGAGAACGCCATCGCCGCCAAGGAGGAGTGGAGCGAGGACAAGGTCATCAAGCAGAAGGGCGTGCCATTCCATCCGAATGCAACACTCGCCGCCGAACTGGGCCTGGCTCGCTTTACCGTGCCGAGTACCAATGTGAAGGATGTGTGTGGGGTCTACGGCGTGTCGGATGCGAAGAACCCCGACCCCGGCTGGATCGACAAGTTCGCGGAGTTCCTCCGCATCCCGGCAGTGACCATTATCCTGGTCATGATTGGCTTCATCGGACTGATTCTGGAACTGAAGGTGCCGGGGTTGACTGTTCCGGGCATCATCGCGGCTCTGTGCTTCATCCTGGTGTTCTGGTCGCAGTCGCGATTCAGCGGGGAGATGTTCGTTCTGGCGCTACTGCTGTTCATCCTCGGACTGGTCCTGATCGGCATCGAGATTTTCGTACTTCCTGGTTTTGGCGCGTGCGGCATCTTTGGG
>JAKEEV010000363.1 GCA_022616395.1 Planctomycetia bacterium
CCGTGGATCGCGGTGGCTGTTGGCGCGAAGTGGGTGACGAAGCGCTGGCCCGCGGAACACTTCGCGGAGTTGCTTGGTCGCGCGCAATCGCATTTCGGCGGTTCTTGTGTGTTTGTCGGAACCTCCGATGACACCGCGTTGTCACAAGAAGTAGTGGAGAGACTTCGCGGGCCTTCGCTCGACCTGACAGGCAAGACTTCGCTTCCTCGACTCTCCGCGCTGCTATCGCTTTCCGATGTGATGGTGGCGAACGATACCGGCCCGCTTCATTTGGCTGCGGCTCTGGGTGTGCCGTGCGTTGCTCCGTACACTTGCACGCGAGTGAAGCTGCACGGGCCATACACATCGCTCGCGGGCGGAGTGGAAACGCGCGTCGCGTGTGCCGGGAGTTATCTCAAATCGTGCGGTAAGATGATCTGCATGCCGGAACTCACACCGGATCGACTCTGGCCGAAGCTCGCGGAGACTCTCGACACATGGCAGCGCAAGCAACTCTCCCATTCCGCCTGATCCTCGCGAGCAATTCGTGGGGACGCAAGTGGCTGATGGAACAGGCCGGTTATCCCTTCGAAGTGAAGCCCTCGAACATCGACGAACCAACCGAAGCTCGGTTAGGCGACTGTCGGCATTACGTCGGTGAACTCGCGTGGCTGAAGGCCGCCGCAGTCGCTTCGCAAGTGGGTGATGGCCTCGTAGGAGATTCACCCGCTCCCTTGCAGTCGCAGCTCGTAAATTCGCCGCAAGTCGAAGCACCCAACGAGCCGCGACCGCAAGGGAGCGGGGTTGAACGCACACTGGTGATCGCCGCGGATACCGTGGGCTGGCTCAATGGCAAGGTGATTGGCAAGCCGGAGGACGAAGCGGACGCCCGGCGCATCATCCGCTCGCTTTCGGGAACGGTTCACGAACTCTGGACGGGCGTGTGTCTGTGGCTCAAACCCGGCGACTGGCAATTCTCGTGGCAAGAACGCAGCTTGGTCCGCATGAAGCAACTCACCGACGCCGAGATTGATGCTTACCTCAAGACGCGCAAGTGGGAAGGCTGTAGCGGAGCTTACGCCATCGAGCTTCCGCACGACCCATACCTGACCGTCGAGGAAGGCAGCATCAGCAACGTAATCGGCCTACCAATGGAATCGCTCGCGAAAGCGCTCGGGTGGACGGCATCTGTGCCTTCATCTCTTCAGCCAAAGGCTGAAGACGGAGTCTCGTATGGCTGATTCGGATGCAGAAGAACGGTCGCGTGGGGTGTTCAAACGCATTCTCCCTCCGCCACCGATGACCGAACTGGTTGCGCGGTTCGACGCGTGGCTGTCACGGAATCGCCCCGCGTATTACGCGCAGCTTCTGCCCGGTCTGACGGACCAAGAGTGGGCCTCGTTCGAGCAGCGGCTCGGCGTGAGGCTGCCGGACGGCTTTCGCGTCCTCTATCAGTGGCGCAACGGCAGTTGGGAGGACGAGAGTATTCAAAACAACCGATACTGGATGCCGTCGGAAGCCATCATCAGCACGAAGGAACTTATGGACGGCATGATCGGCTTCGACTTTGAACCGGGCTGGTGGGAAAGCGCGTGGGTGCCGTTTCTCGCCAACGGTGCCGGAAGTCACCTGTGCATCGATACGGTCGGCACAGACAGAGGCCAACCTGGTCAACTCGTCGAGTTCTGGAACAGAGACCACGACCGACCGGTGGTAAGTCCCAGCATCGAACACTGGTTGCACGACTTCGTCACCTCGCTCGAACGCGACCGCTGGGAGGAAATCGAGTGCGGCTTCGAGTGCGTCGAGAGGCGCGACACAACC
>JAKEEV010000040.1 GCA_022616395.1 Planctomycetia bacterium
GAGTAGAAAACGGCCCGGAGCAGCACGAGAAGACCGGCGATTCGCTTGCCAGGAACAGAACAGTTCGGAGCAATCGCTCACTTTGCCGATTCAGAAGAACCGGCACGAGGAGGGTTCTTCTTGGGCGCAGGCTTCGGGGCTGGTTTCGGCGCGGCGAGATTCTCGGCCGCTTCGGAATCGGGATCAGCAGTGATTTGCGCGTCGGTGTCTGTTTCGGTCATGTCGCCGGGATCTTGCCCTTCGAGCATCAGCGCGGCGCGCTCTTCAAGTGTGAGCGCTTGCTTGGCGGGTGGAATTCGCACGGTGTCATCGGCCGCGGGCGCGGGCGAATCGCTGGCCTTCGGTTTGGCTTTGGGTTGCGTGAGAATCCGATCCGTGTCTGGCCCGGAGGTCGACGATTTTGGCGGATTGGATTTCTGCACGCTGATGGTGCCGTTCGGATCGTTCGGCACAATGATTACGAACGTGTTACTGCAACCGGGGCACTTGGGATTAAACCGGCCGGGTTTCACCTTCTTCAGGTTGATCACGGCCTTGCAGTAGGGACACCCGATAGTCATGACACTACTCGCGGGGTGAACGTCGCTCTGGGTGTATCGCTCAGGAGAGAGTGCGATGAACCCACGCAACTGTTCGAGAACCGATTATACCCGCAAGATGCGCCGGAAGCAGAACAGAAAGCCGCCACGGGTGAACACAGATGAAAGGCAGGATCAAGACAGAAGAGAATGGCCACAAAAACGCACACAGGGCACAAAAGAAAACCAAAGACATAGCAGTATCGAATAGAACTTAATCTTCTGTCTTTCTCTGCTGTTTTCTTTTGTGCGTTTTGTGCGTTTTTGTGGCCATTCTGTCTTTTCTGATCTGCCTTTCATCTGCGTTTCTCTGTGGCTCTTATCACTCCGTCACGGTCGCGTCGAATTCCAGGGCCGCGATCAAGGCGCTGAGCTTCTCGCGGGCAGAGTCGCGTTCGGTGCGAAGCTTGGCTTCCTCGTCTTCGATCTTCGCGAGCCGGTCTTCCTGTTTGCCAAGCGTCGCGACGAAGCGTTCTCGCAGTTCCTTTTCGCTGGCGCGGTCGCCGAGCGAGCCGAGGTTATCGCGAATGCGTTTCTGCTCCGCGTGAATCTTCTTTCGCTCCTCGTCGAGTTGGGCGAGCTTCTCCTCGATGCGGCTGACCTGTTGGCGCTGGGCGAGAGCTTCTCGCAAAGCTCTCTCGGTGGCCTTGTCGAGATACTTCGCGGAGATCCAGGCAGAGAGTTGCTTGTCGGTGATGTCGGCGAGGCTGTAGGACTGGTGAAGAGTCTGCTGCTGAGTCACAACGAACTTGGTTGCGGTGTTCGGTGGAAGCTGGAACTTGAACCGCCAGTAGTTCTCGGTGATCTCGTGCGGCTTGTCGGTGTCAACGAGCTTCCACTTGGAATCGTCTCGCGGGTGGTCGAGGTAAGCCACCTGTTCCTTGTCCGACTTGCTGTTGAAGGTGTAGGTGGTCTTCATCACCAGGGCGTAGTGAGTCTTCAGCACACCGTTGCGGATCGTGACTCGATGCACGCGGTCGGAGTGCGAGTCGATGTTATCGAGCACCTTCACCGCGAGTTCGACTGCGTAGCCCACAAGCCGCTTCTCGGTGGGCTTGAGCGTGTCGAGCATCGCTTCGCCGACGTAACTGCCTTGCTCAAGCACCGTGACCGGCCCGCCTTCGAGTGTCAGGCCAGTTGTGTTCTCGAACTCGACACATCTAATGGGATTTTCCGGCCTCGCGGCCTTCTGGTAGAGCAACACCGAGCGACCCGCGAACGGCTTCAACAGAATCGGCACAAGTGCCGACTGATTTCGCCGCACGGTCACCGGCTTCTCAATGCCGTACTCGAACAGGTCGCCGATCTGCCGCTCGCGCGTCTGCGACTGAACCGAGGAGACGGCGGACATGCGGTCCACTGCCGAGCCGCCGCGAGTGATTTCGGTCTTCGCCCGCATCTTCATCTTCGCGGGTGCTGCCAGGGGTGCATCTGCCCTCGCTATCGTTACCATCTCCGCCATCTCGTAGTCTTCCACACCCGCTTCGGCCATCGGCGGGAGCACGCCGGTCGTTTCCTTCACTTCCACGACCGGCCGGCGGATGTATCGCGGGGTGTACAGGTCGTGGACGAACGACACCGGCAGACCCGCGACGAGCGTCAACTCCACATCCTGCCAGTCCTCGTCAGAGGTGTTATCGACGACTGCCCAGCCTTGAATGAGGGGCTGGCTTGGCGAACCGGCGCCGCCAGGTGCCGGGTGTGCATCACCCCCGACCTTGCGGTCGGGGTTCGCCTCCTCATCGAGGATGATGCGATATGTCGCCTTCCACACGGGCGCTTCCAGAACGTAGCTGACGCGAACGGTGCGTTTGCCTTCGCCCTGCGCGAAGAGCGTGAACGTGCGGGCGTCCTTCTTCTTGGATGCGAGTTGCGTGCGGAGGTAGAAGTCGAGGTCGCGTTTGATGCCTTCGTCGAGGAGCGTGAGTTCGAGGTCGAAGAGGTCGAAGGTGCGAACGTCGCCGGCGTCAGTCAGAAGCGAGAGCCGGTGTGTTTCTTCAAGGCCGTGTTCGGTGCGAGTGTCGGCTTTGTCGATGCCGAGGATCACGCCTTGAAGTGTCGCCCCGCCGGTTGGCTTCACCGATACGCGAGCGCCTTTAATCTGCGGAAGTAGCCCCTTCAAGCTACCCGAATCGGGAATACTCAATGCAATTTCGGCAAGGAGTTGCTCGATGGGCGTGGTCGAATCGTAACTGACTGCCGAGACCCTGCCGCCATCGAGGTCGAGAACCGTGAGCGATTTCAAGACATCGCTCACTTCGCGTTGCTTAAACGAAAGCGAGAGCGATTGATCGCCCTCGATGCCTGTTTCCCGCTCGAAATACCCGACACCATGCTTGTACAGAACGACGCGGCGAATCGGAAGGTTTGACATGGGAGAGTCCTCGTGTGGATGTTCCTGAGTCTCTGACACCGAATCGTGTCGAGAGGTTTGCGTGGTCGGGGTGTCGGGTCGGCTTCGGGGTGACTTTCGGAGCCTGTCTGCCCCCCGCCACCCCCCTCGAATTGGCCCCTGTGCGATTACTCTATGATTCGTGGGGTTTGCTCACTTTGCATCCTGCTGAGGTGGCCTTTATCATGCTTTTTTGCTGGAAATCCCAGCGTTTCTAAAGGCCACCTGGTGGCCCTTTCCGCATCTCACTGCCGAATCGCAACTTACGGCGAAAAACTGTGCGAAACCGCCAGAAAACGCCCCGGAAACAGCCCGAATCGGGTCGGAAAGCACCCCAAATGCGGAAGCAATCGAGCAACAATCAGCGGGTTTTGGAAGCGGCCCCGGATTTGTGGCTTTGGGGGGCACGGTCTGGCGCGTGATCCACATCAATTGTGCGTGATTAGTGGACATTTGTCAAGTTTTCGCCGGAATCCGCTTCTTGTGCTCCCCAATGACCTCGAAAACTCTTCCAGGCGAGTTGGTACGACACATCTTCGCGGCACACGGGTTCGCTATTCCTTGCCCAGCACCAGATCGACAACCCAGCACCCGCGAACGTGCGGCCCGTCGCCCCGACAGTGGTTGAGGATATCTTCGTTGTCGCACCCCGCGTCTTGGAGCGCGTCCGCCAGAATGGGCATCGCGGAGAACTCGCGTGACTCGTACATCGTGCGGGCGAGTGACACCGCGGTGTCAGTACGCCACTCAGACTTGAGTTTGATTGGGGACTTGGGTCTCGGGCCGAAGATGTTCCTAAGCAAGTCGGCTTGAGCTGCGCGTTCACCCTTATCGCCCTTCTTCACCTTCTGCTGATGCTCACCCCGGAGATACGCGACCGCCTGTGCCAATCGCAAAATGGCTGCTTCGATGTCGTCGTAGTAGACGTTCCGATTACGAAACCGGAGGACCGCATTCGCTACCTGACCCGTAGCCATCAATTCCGAGTCAAGCGTTTCCCTCCCAGCAGCACACTCTTTGACGTAATCCTCTCCAGTTGTAGCAAGGGCACAAGCCCCCTCTGTTGCTAAGTCCCACTCCTTTTCGTCAGCCGGTTCGTCGGCCGCTCGTTCCACAAACTCCACAGCTCGATGACACGAATCAAGGGGCACACCGACGAGCGTAAATGGTTCCATCCCTAAACCCCAGCGCACCTCTCGGCGACCGAACCTGTTTCCGAACTCCAGCAGCCGCGAACAGTGCGCTGCGTCAACGAGTTGCCACAGACGACGGCAGCACGCGACACAGAACAGTCGCAGTTTACGGTCGCTCGCTAACCCTTGTTCGTACACCACGTACTGCAACTGCGGCCCAAAATACTCGCTGGGCTTCGTCGTCCACGGCCCCTGAAGGAAGGGCAGCATCTTGACCGGATACTTACACCCGCGCCATTCCGCTTCGGTCATTGGTCGTCCTCCCTACCCCACGCCACTTCGCGGTTCATACAATAACCCCTGACGCGCCACCTCTTCCCCGCGTTCGCGCTGAATCCATCCC
>JAKEEV010000364.1 GCA_022616395.1 Planctomycetia bacterium
CAGAAGCTTGCCGATAAGCGGCTCGCCGATGCCGAGGATGAGCTTGATCGTTTCGGTTGCTTGAATGCAGCCGATCACGCCCGGCAGAATGCCCAGCACGCCACCTTCCGCGCAACTTGGCACTTCCCCTGGAGGAGGCGGTTCGGGATACAAACACCGATAACAAGGCCCGACACGTGGATCAAACACCGTGGATTGCCCATCAAAGCGGAAGATGCTGCCGTAGACGTTCGGCTTGTTCAGCAGCACGCACACATCATTCACGAGGTAGCGCGTCGGGAAGTTGTCGGTGCCGTCCACAACGATGTCGTAGTGCTTCACGATATCCATCGCGTTCTTGGACGTGAAGCGATCTTCCCAGAGGTCGAGTTTCACCTCCGGATTGATGGCGCGGAGTTGTTCAGCGGCAGACTGGCACTTCGAGCGGCCGACATCCGCGGTTCCGTGAATGATTTGCCGCTGTAAGTTCGACACATCGACCACATCGTAATCGACAAGGCCAAGAGTGCCGACTCCGGCCGCCGCGAGGTAGAGCGCCAGCGGAGAACCAAGCCCACCAGTGCCGATGATGAGCACCTTCGCGGACTTGAGCTTCCGCTGACCGTCGAGGCCCACTTCGGGCATGATGATATGCCGCGAATAGCGCGCGAACTCCGGCTGCGAGAGCGAAGTATCGACCCATCGGCCAGCGAGAAGATCGGGGAGGTTCATTGGTTGCCTGCGGTCAACGAGTTAAAGAAGTCAATACGTCTCGGGAAGTTCGCCCCGCGCCCTTCGTTCAAAGTGGCAGGAAGCCACCCCATCGGGACGGGTGTTCCCGTCCGGCGGCTTGAGCGCCCCGAGGTCTGGCAGATCGGTCGGGAAGCCCATCAGTCGCGCAAAGAGTTCCGGGTCGTGCCGAGCAGCAAGGGCGACGATCCCAATCCACAGGAGCCTGAACTCGGTGTACTCCGGGTCGTCCAGTCCGAGTACGCGGATCAATCGACGAGCCTCTGGCGTGTCGCCCTCGATCGTGCCGTCCTCCGCCACCCGCACGTCGTCGCGCAGGAGTACTTCGGCAGGGTCGGGCAGTTCGCGGTCCGCCTTCGCCGTGTTGCACGTCGCGCACGCGTAGACGAGATTGTCGTAGTCGGTCGCCAGCGTGGGGTGGACAGCCGCGTGGAGGAAGTGATCGATGGCGAACGTCCCTCGAACAAGTCCCCATTGTTCGCGGCGCAGGCAGTAGACACAGCGGAACGCAAACTCGTCCCGTAGCCAGGGCCGAAAGCTCGCGTAGTCCGCGTACCCGCGCGGTCCGTGGCGGCGAACATGGGGCAGGGAGGGATAGGCGAACGGAGGCGTCATCCGGTTGGCCCACTGGCTGCCTTCGTCAGAAGTTCCTGGTGTAACCGACGCGCTTCGTCGAGCGGCAGTGGAGCCACCCGCCGGCGGTGACGGAGCATCGCCGACTGAAGCACCCGGAGTTCCGCAGCCTCTTCGGTCGTGAGCGTGCCGGTGATCTCGCGGTCGATCAGTTCGCACCGCCGAGCATCCTTTGCCGCGTCCCAGTCGTCCGTGACCTCGGCGGTCATGACCGGCGTTACGCGCGCGACGGGCTGTCCGTCGATTTCCAGAACGGACCCACTTGAGTCCGGGAGGAGCGACAGAATGAACCGCTTGATCGCTTCGTCGTAGGCGTTGAGATTGACGTGGTTCATGGCCTCGATCAGCGTATTGTGGGAAGGGAGGACGCGCAATCAGGATACCACAGACCGGTCGCGTCCGCACGATGACTTCAGGCTCCTCCAATGCTTCTTGGTCGCGAAGAGGAGTTAGACCGCGCCCAGAGCCAGCGAGCAGTTGTGCCCGCCGAAGCCGAAGCTGTTGGAAAGGACTCGCTTCACGCGAGCTTCGCGAGCGGAGTTGGGGATGTAATCGAGATCGCAACCGCCCTCGTAGTCCTGGTTCTGCAAGTTGATTGTCGGGTGAAGGACGCCGTGCTTGATGCTCAGCGCGCAGGCGATGGCTTCGACTCCGCCGCTGGCGCCGAGCAAGTGCCCGATCATGCTCTTGGTGCTGGAGATCATGAGCTTCTTGGCGTGTTCCCCAAAGACCACCTTCACGGCCTTCGTTTCGGCGACATCCCCCAGATCGGTACTCGTTCCGTGGGCGTTGAGGTACTGCACATCGGTGGGGTTCCACCCGGCGTCGTGGACTGCCACCCGCATCGCCTCGGCCGCGCCGATACCCTCCTCGTGCGGCGCGGTGATGTCGAACGCATCGGCCGTGTTCCCGGCCCCACACACCTCCGCGTAGATGTGTGCCCCACGTGCCTTCGCCCGCTCGTACTCTTCCAGCACCAGGATTCCGGCGCCCTCACTGAGGACAAAGCCGTCACGCCCCTTGTCGAACGGCCGGCTGGCGCGCGGAGGGTCGTCGTTTCGCTTCGAGAGCGCCCGGCAGGCAATGAAACCACCCAGGCCCATCGGCGTGACCGCCGCCTCGCTCCCTCCGGTTATCATCACGTCCGCGTAACCGTGCCGGATGGTCGCCAGCGAGTCACCGATGGCGTGCGCGGCCGACGAACAGGCAGTCGAGACCGTGGTGTTCGGCCCCCGGAGGCCGAACTTGATCGAGATGTTCCCGCTCCCGGCGTTGGCGATCATCTTGGGGATCACAAACGGGTTCACCCGCGCCGGACCCTTCATGATGAGGGTTTCGTGCCCGCTTTCAAATTCGGCCAGCCCGCCGATGCCGCTGCCGAGAATGCAGCCGATTCGGAAGGGGTTTTCCTTCGCCAAATCCAGGCCGCTATCCTTGATCGCTTCGTCCGCGGCGACGATGGCGAACTGAGTGAAGCGGTCGAGCTTGCGCGCGGTGCGGGCGTCGAGCACCGGTTCGGCGGAGAAGCCCTTCACTTCCCCGGCGAAAGTCACCTTGAACGGAAAGTTTTCCTGCGTGCAGCGAATCTGGAACGTGGAGGTATCGAACGACGCGATGTGCGCGATGCCGCTTTTGCCGGCGATCAGCCCTCGCCAGTAGTCAGGAACATTCAGCGCGAGCGGGTTGACGGTTCCCAGTCCCGTGATAACAACCCGTCTGCGAATCATGGGAGCAGTCACTGAGGTTTGTTCTTCACGGCGTTGTCGATGTAGTCGACGGCTTCGCCCACCGTCTTGATCTTCTCCGCCTGATCGTCGGGAATCTGGATGTCGAATTCTTCCTCCAGTTCCATGACGAACTCGACAATGTCGAGCGAGTCCGCCCCAATGTCCTCAATGAATGTCGTATTTCGGGTGATCTTCTCTTTGTCGTAGGCGAAGTGCTCGCTCACGATATCGATCACGCGTTGCTCAACGGACACGGTTCGACCCTCCGAGCGGTGGCCGGGCCACCGCGGCGCCCACAACCAGTCGGCTCCAACCGACCGCTGCGGTATCTGAATATCGCTCGCCCAACCGCTTTGCGGAAATTCAAAATCCGAAACTCGAAATTCAAAAAACCAAGAATACCGAAGTCGCGGGTGTCTTCGACTTTCGGACTTCGTGCTTCAAATTTCCCCGCGGGTGTGGGTGATAACTCTCGGTGCCTGTGCGACAACTTATGGACAAACTTTACTGACACGAGCCGGAAAAGAAAAGACCGACACCCCTGGAACCTGTCGAACCGCCTGCGTAAGCAGGCCGGGTTCCGCACCCAGTCGGCTCACGCCGACGGTTCGACGGGTCAAGCGGCGATGTTCCGGATGTCTGCCTTGCGGTGAACTCGCTTCAAAAGACCGGCCAGTACCCGACCCGGCCCGATCTCATAAAACCGCTCCACGCTATCGGCCAAAAGCCCTCGCATCGTGTCTTCCCAACGGACGGGGGAGAGAACCTGCCGCACGAGTAACTCGCGGATTTCCCCGGGGTCGGTGTGTGGGCGGGCGTCCACGTTCGACCATACCGGCACCGTGGGCGCTCGCAGCGAAATACCCGCCAGCGCTTCGGCCAGTTTCGCGTCAGCCGGTTTCATCAAGTTGGTGTGGAAGGCACCCGCCACGGTCAACCGAATCGTGCGGAGTCCGCCCTTCTGCACACACAGTTGTTCGAATCGCTCGATGGCCGCGATTGAGCCAGAAACAACCGTGTTGCCGGGACACAGCAGGTTGGCAACTTCCAGAGTGTCAGTTCCGCGAGCTTCGCTTACCAGAGATTCCACTTCGGGCACTTCCAGGCCGAGGATACTCGTCATTCCAGAAGGAGTAGCGGTCGCTGCGTCTTGCATGGCCTTTCCGCGAGCCTGGACTACCTTCAGCCCTTCCTCGAACGCCAGCGCCCCGGCGAAGGTCAGCGCCGTGTATTCGCCCAGACTCAGTCCCGCGGTCGCGACGACAGAAGAAAATGCGTCTGGCTCGGTGGCCTTCACTTGCTCCAGAGCGGCGAGACTGGCAACGAAGATCGCTGGCTGACTCACATCAGTGGCGTTGAGTCGCTCGGCGGGACCGTTCGTGCAGACATCGAGCAAATCGTAACCGAGCGCGGCGGAAGCCCGGTCGAACAGATCGCGCGCCGCAGGGAGCGACTCGCAGAGAGCGCCAGCCATACCGACCGTCTGAGCGCCTTGACCAGGGAACAGGAAAGCTGTTCGTGGCACTTGGACCCACCCCCCAACCCCCTCCCTACATGGAGGGGGAGTAAAACACGCAGATGACAAAGGAAGCGATCGAAGCTCCCAAAGAGCAGTGCCCTCGATGCTTTACTCCCCTCCCTGTAGGGAGGGGCCGGGGGTGGGTCGCTTCCCCCTCACTCCTCATCGTTTTTGGGCAAACCTTCGAGTTCGGAAACGATCTTCTCGTTGAGCTTCACCCGCACGTCGAGAGCCGCGACGCCGAGGGCATTGGCAATCGCCTTCTCCTTCGACGAGCCGTGACAGATAATGCAGACACCCTCAACGCCCAGGAGCGGGGCACCTCCGAAGGCGCTGTAGTGGAACTTCCCCACCAGTCCCTGCACTGCTCGCAGAGCCGCTTCTTTCTCGGCGGAAAGAGGAGCGATCACTTCCTGATCGACCATCCCCATGATGAACTCGAACACGCCCTCGCAGAGTTTCAGCATCACGTTGCCAGTGAACCCGTCGGTGACCACTACATCGACCGCTCCGCGATGGATGTCGCGGCCCTCGATGTTGCCGACAAAGTTTTCATTCAGCGGGCTGTTGCGAAAGAGATCGAACGTCTTCTGAACAAGGTCGTGGCCCTTCCCCTCCTCCTCGCCGACGTTCATCAGTCCGATGGTGGGCTTTTCGATGCCGAGGACGTGCTTGGCGAAGACGCTGCCCATGACGCCATATTCGAGCAAGTGCCGCGGTTTGGGGAAAACGTTGGCGCCGACATCCAGAACGACGCATCGGCCCTTCGCGGTGGGCATGACCGTTGCAATACCGGGCCGGTGAACGCACTTGAGGAACTTCTTGGTTCTCACTCCCCCAGCGACAACCGCGCCAGTATTCCCGGCGCTCACCAGGCCATCGACTTGCCCCGCGGCCATCAGTTGCCAGCAGCGGAAGATGGAAGCATCCGGCTTTCGGCGCAGAGCCTCCGCCGGCTTCTCCTTCATCTCCACAATCTGGGATGTGTGGACTACTTCCGCGCGCCCGGCTGGGAGCGGAACTGCGTCAAGCAACGGGTCGAGTTGCGTCCGGTCACCGACAAGGACAATGGACAGGTCCGGGTTGGCGTCAAGCGCCAGCCGAGCGCCGTCTACGGTTGGGGTCGGCCCATGATCGCCGCCCATCGCGTCGAGGGCGATCCGCATAGATTACTTTCCTTTTTCTTCTTCCATCGGGATCGCGTCGCGTCCCTGGTAGTAACCGCAGTTGGAACACACGCGGTGAGGCATCACCGGTTCGTTGCAGCGCTTACAATACTGCACTTGCACCGGGGTGACGCGGTGGTGACTCCGCCGGGTTCCTTGTTTGGAGTGAGACGTGCGCCTCTTGGGTACGGCCATGACAATTCTCGCGGTTACGCATTCGTACAAGTGAAGACGGTCATGCTAGGACCGCCACCCGCAACTGTCAAGGAACGCACCAGCCGATTCACAGGGCTTCCGCCCTGTGCTACGAAAGCCGGCCGCTATGCGGCGAAGCAAAGGTTCTTTTCGCCCCGGAGGGGCCGGCTGATGTAGCACAGGGCGGAAGCCCTGTGAATCAAGTCTCCTAAGATACCCGACAGGTTACACCACTACCGGCTACCGGACAGTGGACAGACGCGTTCTCGGCAACCGAGAACAAATCCGAAATCCGAAGTACGAAATTCGAAAAGCAATCCCGGCGATGTTCGAGCCTTCTTTTTCGAATTTCGAGTTTTCAATTTCGTGCTTCTCACCGAAGGTGAGCGATGGATCATCTGTGGGCACCGTGGCGGCTCTCTTACGTCGCCGCTCCGAAAGAGAAGCCTCCCCCACCGGCCACTGGCGACGAGTGCTTCCTGTGTCGCTGTGTGGCCGGGAAAACACTCGAAGAAGATCGCGCGAACCTCCTGGTTCACCGCACCGAGTTGTCGGTCGTGGTGCTCAACCGCTTCCCGTACAACAACGGGCACCTGCTGATCGCGCCCAAAGCTCACAAGGGCGAACTCGCGGAACTCACACCCGACGAACTGCTCGACCTGCAACTCCTTCTCCGGAAGATGCTCGCGATTCTGCAAAAGCGAATGAACCCCGACGGCTTCAACATCGGGCTGAACCTCGGCCGCGCCGCGGGCGCAGGACTGCCGGGGCACTTGCACTGGCACATCGTTCCGCGCTGGAACGGAGACACCAACTTCATGCCGGTCTTCAGCGATACGCGCGTCATCGTGCAATCTCTCGATGCGCTGTATGATCTGTTGCTGGAGGAATTGGCCGTCGAACCGCCGGCGTAAGCTGGCTGGGTTGAATGGCCGACCCAGCCGGCTTACGCCGGCGGTTCGACGAGAACGGAGCATGTCTTCTCCCATCACCACAGCCGACTGGCTCGACTTTGAGGACCGGTGGCTTGCGCCTTATGCGATGCCGTCGAGGGCCAGTCGCGGGCGCAGACACTCCGAACCCGATCACCACTTCCGCACGCTCTACCAGCGCGACCGCGAGCGCATCGTTCACTGCACCGCGTTCCGGCGCATGACCGGCAAGACCCAGGTGCTTGTCGCTACCGTCAACGATCACCACCGCACGCGGTTGACTCACACTCTCGAAGTCACGCAACTCGCGCGAACGGTTGCGCGGCGATTGCGGCTGAACGAAGACCTCGCGGAGGCCATCGCGCTTGCTCACGACATCGGTCATCCGCCTTTCGGACACGCGGGTGAAGAAGCGCTCAACGACTGCCTGAAACCGCACGGCGGGTTCGATCACAACCTTTTTGGTCTGCGCCGCGTAGATGAACTGGAGGAACGCTATCCGCGCTTCCCCGGTCTGAATCTGTCTTTTGAAGTGCGAGAAGCGTTCGTCCAGCACAGCGGGCGAACCGATGCGCTGGAGTGTGCTGAATTTCGCGACGTTGGCCGACCGTTGCTGGAAGCTCAGATCGCCGACGTGGTCGATTCCATCGCCTACGACACACACGACACGGATGATGCGCTGGGGCTGGGTTTCATCACGCTCTCCGAATTGCGCGGCGTCGAATTCTGGGCACGCGCCACAGAGCGCGTTCACTCTCACACGCCGGGCTTGTCGGACGGGCCGCTGCGAGTCGCGGTGGTGCGAGAATTGCTCGCGTGGCAGGTGACTGATCTATTGGAAGAGACCGCGAACCGGCTTGCGTGCGCCAACATCCGTTCGGTGGCCGACGTTCGTTCCGCAGACGGCCCGCTTGTCGGGTTTACCCCTGAAGTGCGACGAATGAAGGCCGGGTTGGAGCGTTTTCTGCACGAGCGAGTCTACAAGCACCATCGGGTGTTAAGAATGACAGCCAGCGGTCGGCGGATTCTGCAAGCACTGTTTGTGGAATATGTCCGCTCACCGGAATTGTTGCCCGAAAAGCATCTGAGAAGGTGGACCGGAGCTGACACGCTCATCGGTCCCCCTCCTCCGGGATGGGTGACAACGGCTCGCACCCCGCTTTCGTGTCTGGAACGCGTTGTTGGTGATTACCTCGCCGGGATGACTGACCGGTTCGCCCAACTCGAGTATCGACGCCTGTTTTTGCCATCCACTGAGTTGTAGAATCAGTGCAGTGATCAGTTATCAGTGAACAGTCATCAGTTATCAGTTATCAGTTATCAGTCATCAGTTATCGGTCAGCGCGGTCTGTTCACTGACTACTGATTACTGATTACTCCTCTGAACTCTGACCTCTAGGTTCCCATGTTACTGTGGTTACTTCGCGGCGCGTTCGTGGCGCTGTTGGTTGGGATGGCAGCGATCTCCGTCGGCTTCTTCGTGGAGTCAGAACAGCCCTCGCACATGATCCTCGTGCCACTCGCCATTCTCGCCATCGGCGGGCTGATTCTCTTTACTGATCTGCGCGAAAAGCAGAAACAAATTACCACTCTCTCCGCGGTCTACTTCGGGCTACTTTTGGGGCTGCTGTTGGGGTGGCTCTTCTCGATGGCCGTCGTGCCAATCCTGGAGAACACCTTCCCCGGCAAGCCGCAGATGGTTCTGCTTGGTCGGGTGTTGCTCACCGTGCTGTGTTGCTATGTGACGATTTCGACGTTTTTGCAGACCAAGGACGAGTTTCGCTTCATTATCCCTTATGTCGAGTTTTCCAAGCAGGTGAAGGGCGGCCGGCCACTTGTGCTCGACACAAGCGTCATCATCGACGGCCGCATCGCCGATGTGTGCGATACTCGATTGATCGACACGAAGCTCATCGTGCCTCGGTTCGTGCTTCAGGAACTTCAGGCCATCGCCGATAGCTCCGACAAGCTCAAGCGCAACCGCGGACGACGCGGGCTGGACGTGTTGAAGCGGCTCCAGACGAACCCGAAGCTCGAACTCCAGATGCATGATGCGAACGTGCCGGAGTTGCGGACCGGGGAACGAATTCGGGTCGATGAACGGCTGGTGATACTCGCGAAAGCTCTCAATGCGCGGGTGGTGACCAACGACTTCAACTTGAACAAGATCGCTCAGCTTCAGGGCGTGGATGTCATCAACCTCAACGAGTTGGCAAACGCCCTGAAGACGGTGGCTTTGCCGGGCGAGTACATGATCGTGCGGGTGGTCAAGGCGGGCGACCAGATCGGGCAAGGCGTCGGGTACCTCGACGATGGCACGATGGTGGTGATCGAACAGGGCCGGGCGCTGATCGGACAGGAGGTCTCGATCGTGGTGACAAGCGTGCTTCAAACACCAGCCGGGCGAATGATCTTCGGCCGACCGGATCAGCGGACCAGCGGCTCACACACACCGTACCCCGCTCCCGGAGCCACGACGCCCAGCAATCCAGGCGATTCAAAGGGTGGGTCGAGTCCGCACGAACCGTTGAAGGGAGGCGACCCCGGCAAGACTTAGCCGCCACTCCTTCACGGTCGCGCGACACAGACCCACGGGCAACACCCGTGGGTTTTTGTTTTCTGATTGATGCGAGGAGATCGCTTATGCGGATTCTACTTCTTGTGCTGGCGGGGTGTGGAGTAACAGCCGTTGGATGGGCAACGGCTCAGCCGAGCAAGCCGCTGACCGAACCAGGTAAATCAGCGGATCCCATTCCGCCCGCGGCCGACCCACCCGCCGCGACCAGCGACGTGCAGTTGGTCGAACGCTGCCTCACCGCGCGCAAGGACTACGAGAACAGCCTCAAAGCGCTCTACGAGTATTACGCCAAGATCGGAGACAAGCAGCGGATGATGTGGACCGAACGCGAACTGATGGCTTACCACCTCATGTGGAAGCCCTCGTACAACCTCGACGTGAAGGATGTTCCTCCGCCGACTCTTCAGGCAAGCATCAACGTCAAGGAGGCGAACGACCTCTACAAGGCCGCGATGGAATACAAGGGGAAAGGGTTCGGCGATGACTACATCCTGAACATGCGCCGGGCCGAACTGTTGCTTCGCGAGGTTCTGGAGAAGTATCCGAACTCCGACAAGATTGGTGATGTGGCTTATCAGCTTGGCGAAATCTACGAAAGCCGCGCTTACAAACAGTACGACCGGGCCGCCAAATACTACGAGCGATCCTTCCAGTGGGTGAAGGGCGCTCGAACCGATGCGCGTCTGCGTGCCGCGGTCCTCTACGACAAGCAACTGAATGAACGCTCCAAGGCCATCGAACTGTACCGCTCTGTCATCGACAACGACACCGACCCCGACCGCATCAAACAGGCCGAGAAGCGCCTCGCGGAGTTGAACGGACGCAAGTGAACAGGCGAACGGCGCGGCGTAAGCCCGCACATTCAGAAGACAGAAGACAGAAGCCAGAGGACAGTGAAAACGAAGATCCCCGTTCTGCTTTCTGTCTTCTGTCCTCTGATCTCTGTCCTCTGAAGGGCGGGCTTACGCCGCGCCGTTCGCCCGTACAATGCCCGCATGGAACCCCTCGCGCGGCTCCGCTGGCCGGTTGCACTCTCGATAGCCGCGGCCGTACTCACCATCGGCATGAAGGGCACGGCTTACGCGCTGACCGGCTCCGTCGGATTGCTTACCGATGCGCTCGAATCGCTGGTCAATCTCCTCGCGGCGGTCACTGCGTACTTCGCGCTCTGGTATGCCTCTCGTCCGGCTGACCACACACACGCTTACGGACACGAGAAGATCGAATTCTTCTCGAGCGGGCTGGAAGGCGTGCTGATTGTGCTCGCCGGTCTGGGAGCCGTGGGTTATGGCGTCCGTCGGTTGATCTTTCCCGAACAACTCCTCTCGCTCGAAGTTGGTACGCTCATCGCGCTTGTCGCAACGCTCGTGAATCTCCTCGTGGCGCGCGTGCTTCTTCATTACGGCCGGCTTCACAAGTCCATCGTGATGGAAGCGGATGGTCAGCATCTGATGGCCGATGTGTGGACGTCCGTGGGTGTGCTCGCCGGGTTGGGGCTGGTCTTTCTGACGGGCTTGATGTTCTTCGACTCGATTCTGGCGGTCGTGATGGGGCTACACATCGCGTGGATCGGCCTGGGTCTGATCCGCAGATCGTTCGATGGCCTGATGGATCATGCGCTCCCCGCGGAGGAACTCGACCGCATTCGAGAAGTAATTCGGGCCAACCTTCCCGAAGGATCAACATTCCACTTACTCCGCACGCGACTCTCAGGCGCGCGCCGATTCATCGAGTTTCACTTGCTTATTGCTGGTGACATTTCCGTGCGTGAGGGCCACCACCTGGCGACAAAGTTGGAAGAAGCGATCGTCGCGGCGTTGCCCGATGTGGCCGTAACGATTCATGTAGAACCAGTGGATGAACAGGAGTCGTGGGAGCAAGATTACCTCCAGCGACTGGGAGAAGAACCCACGCCACCGACTCCCGCAACTCCCAACACTAACGACAAATGACGAATGACAATTGACGACCTACTCATGCAGTTGAACACCTCCGCGCTGTGGATTCCCGCGGCGGGCACGGCTCTGCTTGGCCTGGCGACGGGGACGGTAGGTTCGTTCGCGGTCCTTCGCAGACAGAGTTTGCAAGGCGATGCGGTTGCACACGCGGCTCTGCCGGGAGTGGCGGCGGCGTTTCTGCTTGGCGGTCGCGTGCCGATTGCTCTTGTGCTTGGTGGAGCCGCGGCCGGGTGGATCGCGATGGTGTTGGTGACGCTTATCACGCGACGGTCGCGCGTGCCGTTCGATTCCGCTCTGGCGGGTACGCTGGCTGTGTTCTTTGGGTTGGGATTGGTGCTGTTCACATATATCCAGAGGAACATCGCGGACGCTTCGCTCACGCCGCTGGAACGCTATCTGTTCGGTCAGGCGTCGTTCATTCGCGAACCGGACCTGTGGGTAATTGGCGGGTTCGGCGTGCTGGCAATCATCGTGATCGTCGCGTGCTGGAAGCAATTCAAACTGGTGAGCTTCGACCCGGCGTTTGCCGCGAGTCTGGGCTTTCCCGTGCGCGTGCTGGAACTGTTGCTGACCACGCTCACGGTAATCGCGGTGGTGATCGGGCTGAAGGCGGTGGGTGTTGTGCTGATGACAGCGTTACTCATTGCCCCGGCGGTCGCGGCTCGGCAATGGACGGACCAACTTGGTCGGCTCGTGATACTCGCGGGCATCTTCGGAGCGGTCGCGGGTGTCGCGGGCACGCTGGCAAGTCACTTGTTGAGCTACCAGTTCACCAGAGCCGGGGCTGTCCCCACCGGCCCGACCATCGTACTCTGCGCTGCGGCTCTGGTAGTGCTGTCGCTCGTCTTCGGCACCGCCCGCGGCTGGCTGTGGACACTGTTGCATGTGAAGGCGTTGCCATCGGAACCAGGATGAGTTTGTTGGAGTCAGAGCTTTAGCCGGTCTGAAAGCCAGAAGACCGCCTGAAGGCGGGACTCCAACAAAAACCACGACTCCAATAAAACGCTGTCCTCTGCCTTCTGTCTTCTGATCTCTGTTCTCTGCCTTCTGTCCTCTGTCCTCTGGTCCCAATGAGCGCGACTCTCGAACTGTGTCTGGTTCTCTCGGTCGTGGCGGTGGCGTGCGCGCTGCCGGGCGCGTTTCTGGTGCTTCGTCGAGCCGCGATGACGAGTGATGCCATCGGGCACGTTCTCTTATTCGGAATCGTGCTGGCGTACTTCGCGACACGCGATCTCGATTCGCCGTGGTTGCTTTTCGGTGCCGCGGGGGCCGGGTTACTCGCGGTGGTGTTGGTGGAAGCGCTCGAAAAGAGCGGCCGCGTGAAGTCGGATGCGGCTCTGGGTTTGGTGTTCGCTGCTCTCTTCGCGGCTGGCGTGCTGATGGTCAGCGTGAGCGTGAAGAATGTTCACCTGGATGTCGATCAGGTGCTGCTCGGTCAGCCGGATTACGCGACTCAACCGCGCTGGGAAGCGTTCGGGATCGCAATTGCGCCGGTGTGGGTGATGACCGCGGTGCTCGGCGTGAACACGCTGCTCATCACACTGTTCTTCAAGGAACTCAAGCTCTCCACATTCGATCCCGGTCTCGCGGCAACACTCGGCTTCCGTCCCACGCTGATTCACTACGGCTTGATGACGCTCGTCTCGATTACCGCGGTGGCGGCATTCGACACGGTTGGCCCGGTGCTGGTCGTGGGCTTCTTCGTGGTGCCAGCAGCGGCCGCGTACCTGCTCACGGATCGGCTTGGTGTGATGCTCGTGCTCGCGGGCGCGTTCGGTGTGGTCGCGGCGTTCCTCGGTACGTTCGCGGCCGACACATTCAACACAACCACGGCCGGCGCGGTGGCCGCGGTTCTGGGACTGCTCTTCGCGGTGGTGTTTTTGGTAGCGCCCGGTCGCGGACTGATCGCGCAGGAACTCCAGGAAGTTCGTCAGAAGCGGGCGTTTTATGAACTGATGCTCGCGGTTCACTTAATGCAGCACGAAGGCACGCCGGAGGAAGCGGAGGAATCGCGACTGGCCGGGCTTCATCATCACTTGTCGTGGACACCGGCTCAAGTTGAGCGCGTGGTTACTCGAGCCGAGCGCAACGGACTTGTTGTGCGCGCTGGCGAGTTGCTCAAGCTAACAGATGCGGGAAGAGCGAAGGCGCGGGAGGTGCTTGGCGATCGTATTTCATCGGAGCCGCAACCGTGAGGGAGCGATCTTGGTTCATCGCTCCCTCACGGTCGCGGCTCCGATGAAATCTCAATCTTTCGCGTAAGGAATCTTGTCGGGCGTCTTCGGTATTTCGGGTGTCTTCGGCGGTGTGATTGGTTCGCCACTGAGGAACTTGTCGATCTTCCACGGCAGCGCGATCAAGTCGCGGTCGCCAGAAACGGTTTGCGTGCCGTTGGCCAGGAACGCGACTGCCGTCACGCTCGCGTTGTGCTTGCGAAAGATCGGAATTGCTTGCTTCTTCGCACTCGTATCCCAGAGGCGAACGGTGCGGTCGGCACTACCTGTGAGCACCCAGCGACCGCCATCTTTCACCGCGATGCTGCGGATACCGCCATCGTGCCCGGTGAGAGTGAACTTGGCCTTGTCTTCGCCCACTCGCCACACGCGGACTAACCCCGCGTCATTACCGGCGGCAATCCACTTTCCGTTGGGACTAATCGCAACCGCCGAGATCGGCGAAACGAGTTTATCATAGCGCTTCATCTCGCGGCCATCGGCGAGATCGAGCAGCACCAGCGCGCGATCTGTTGCCACTGCCACGAACTTCCCTTGTGGGTCAACTGCCAGAGCCGTGACGAGACCGAGTTTCTCCGCGCGCCACCCTTCCTTGCCGTCGGTCGATTTCCAGTAAACAACGGTGCCGTTGAAGTCGCCCGAGACGACCCACTTGCCGTAAGGCGTAAACGCAACAGCCGAGACGAGGCTCGTGTGGTCCGCGAACTTCGCGGATTCGAGGCCCGTTTGCAAGTCCCACACGCGGGCCGTGCCGTCCATGCTTCCCGAAGCGGCGAACTTGCCATCCGGTGATAGCGCAACCGCCCAGACACTCGCGGTGTGGCCGACCAATCGTTTGAGATCGCGTCTGCCTTCCACATCGTAAACGCGCACGCTACGGTCCCCGCTGGCAACTATCGCTCGGCGGCCGTCTGGTGTGAACGCCCACTGGTTCGCGGAGTCCCCGCGAGCTTCAAGCGGATCGAGTTCGCCGGTGTTGTCGCGATTCGTCGGTCCGTTGAGGTTCGATTGATATAAGCCGCCAAGTTGCAATTCACGCACGATGTCTCCGAACGCCTGCAGCCAGATTTGCCGCGTAACTGTCCCGCCCGCGCGCAGAGCGCCGATGTGCTTCACGAGCACTTCCGATTGCCCGATGCGTCCGCGGAACTGATCTGGTGTTAAACCGACTTCGCTCGCGCCCGTAATGAGATCAACATCGGCCTCGTACTTCTGCGTGATGGTGCTGACCACCTCCGTGCGGCTCACCTTCGAGCCGGTCTTGCCCACCGCGGCCGCGTACTTCTTGCCGTCTTCCTCCATGAGCTTGAGTCCCGCTTCCTTGCCGGGATACAGCGCGCGAATCACGTCTGCTTCTTCGCGCTTGAATGCCTTCGGGTTCTTCGCGAGGTGGTCAATCACCTGATCGGCCTTCGGCAGAATACCGGTGAAGTGACACGACATACACGACACGCCCGCTTC
Organism: Planctomycetia bacterium; assembly: GCA_022616395.1. Taxonomy (GTDB): domain Bacteria; phylum Planctomycetota; class Planctomycetia; order Gemmatales; family Gemmataceae; genus Gemmata. The sequence goes on from JAKEEV010000364.1 coordinate 15,133, forward strand.
GACCGCGCGATCGGGTCGCTTCGGGTCGCTGACGATGTTCAGCGGGCCTTTGTTCAGTCGCGCGTTGTCCGCGTTCACGAGATAGTACGCGTGCAGTCCGTTTGGCAGCGCGAAGATCGCTTCTCCTCCGGCATGTTGAAATGGATTCTCCGCCAGTCCACCCGGCCCAAGAGGAAACGCGAAGATGTTTCTTCGATCCGGCAGAAGCCCGCCGTTGATTCGGTCAACGAGGTTCGCTGGGGGTTCATCAAAGTCGTATGTGCGCCAGTACATGCCCTGCGCTGAGTCGTGGCGTTCCAGAATACGATTGAAGCGCGAGATGCCGCTTCCATTAAAGCCGATTCGCGTCACCCGTTCCTGTCGGATGTTCTCCGCGACATCCACGCGAATGAGCTTCTCCAGTTCGGTGAGACTCGCGGGCAGTTGAAGCACTTCGTAGTAAAGAGGAGCGCGCGACGCGGTCGCTACGAACCAGTCCGCGCGCACAAGCGGTTGCTTCGCGGCCGTGCCAACGGACACCGCCCGCGCGCCAACGGAGTCATCGAGTATCCCATACGGATACTCTTGCAGAATGCGGTTCCAGATGGTCGCGTCCCAGACATACCAACGCAAATCGATGCGCAAAACAGTGCGGTGCGCGTCCACAGCAACCGGGTTAACGATCTTCGACCCCCACGAGAGGCTGTTGACCAGCTTCGCCAGCGCGTTGCGATAAGTTTGAAGCTCCTCGTCATTCAGCCCGGCGTTGTAGAGGTGTGAGAGCGTGAAGTAGCGCTGAAATCGGCGCGCCCGGCGGTCCATCGTTTCGAGATCAGATAGGATCGCGGAGTAAACATCGGCTTGCGTGATCGCGGTGTGTGTGGCAACTTCGCCGGCTGGCGCGCCGGCCTCGATCCACTTCTTGAGAATGGCAATCTCCGCAGCGGATGGCCGTGGGTGTTCGTCTGGAGGAGGCATCGTGCCTTCGTCCACGCGACGGAACAACCGGCTGGCTTTCAGATCGCCGGGCACGATCTTCTTGCGCGCCACGAGCTTCGCGAGGTCGGTGACGTAGTTCATCGACCCTTCGATGCTGCCGACTTGCCCGTGACAGCGGTAGCAGTTCGCCTTGAGCACGGCTTGCGCTTGCTGAGCGAGTTGCTTGGCGTTTGGGTCATCGGCCGCGCTCGCGGACGAAACTCCGAGAGCAAGAACCGCAGCGAGTGAAAGAAGTTGAGTCGTGCGCATGGCATCTTCCCGTGTGAGCGCAGAGCGTCACCTATCCGACGTATCAGAATACCGTGCCGATTGCCAGAAGGGTGTTGTAACAGCCGTTAACCGACGGAAAAGTCATGACAGGAGTTGATGGCGTTGGTAGTCTCCCGGCATTGTTCAGCGGACAGCCTGAGTAGCAATTCAACTGCGGACGGAGCATATCAATGAGTCAGGGAGCTGATATTGAAGTTCGCTACCGCTACCGGTGGGCGTGTGGTCCACTCATTCTGACGTTCATCGTCGCTCTCACCGGCTTTGTGATCGCTGGTTCTGGATGCCAGGGTCGCCGAGCGCGACTGAGTGACGTTGATTGGTTTGGGTTACTTCTCCTTGGAATCGCACTTCTGATGTTTGTGGGCATCGTGTACCACCTGGCCGATCGAGGAGTGAAACTTGCGCTGACCGCTTCGGGCTTGGAGGATCGCCGCGACAACGTGTCGATCAAGTGGACCGACGTTCATGGCGTCCGACTCGTCTTCACGACGGTTATACCCAGCGGAGAGGTGTACCGGACGTTGTTCGTGAAAGCGCGGGTCGGTGAGGAGATCAAGGAGTTTATCATTGATGTGAAACACCTCGACGTGGACCCGGAATTGATCGCCAACGTCGCTCACCATCGCAGTTTGATGGCCCTTGTGAATTTGTTGGGGGAGGTGGCTCCCGAAACAGTGACGGTTGAGAGCATTTCTGCCGCGTTGAACGCGGGAGTCGCTCTTTCCGACCTGATAAACGACCTGAACGACCAAGGGCTTGATCTGAATGTCGCGACGCAGGCTGTCGAGTTTATCGCGGGTTATGAGCTTGCCCGCTGTGTCCACTGCCGCCTCAAGTATCTCGGTCGCATTCGCGTCTGTGGAACTTGCGGCACACAGCTCGAACCCTGCAAAACCAACTACTAGCTCCCGAACGCAACACGTCCTTGAGTCAGGCATCAGTGTCGGATATTCCCTTCGCGGATTGCATTCCCACCACTTTTCGCTGTGATTTCACCACAGTTGAAGCTACCTTTGATTAGCCCATGTCGCGGACTCGTGCGAAGCGTCATCGTCTTCGATACTGTCGAACGCCCTGATTGCTCGTTTCCTTTGACTGACCGCATCGCAGCGCCGAGTTCGCGGACCCAGCGGCTGTGCGCTCAATGACAGCCGGTCCTCACCTCTCCGAGGGATGCGCCATGCTCGCGCTTCGAGCTTTCCTTTCCGCGACTCTCCACGTGCGCAGATTGTTGCCCATCGCGGCCGTTGGCTGCTTGCTTGTCACACCCACAACCGCTCAACCACCTGATCGTCCGCAACCGCAAGCTCAACCGCCCGCGGGCAAACCCGCTGACCAGGCCGCTATCGATCAGGCGATTGAAGCCGGAGTCGCGTATCTTCGGCGCACGCAAAACCCGGCCGGGCACTGGGGAAGCGGCACTGGTCCCGGCAGCGGAAAGGGCTGGGCCGTCGGCTACACGGCGCTGGCGGGCTTAACGCTCGTCGAGTGTGACGTACCAACTTCCGACCCCGGACTGAAGCGTGCTGCGGCCGGAGTGCGTTCTTACATCAATGAGTTAGATAGCACCTATGAGATCGCGCTCGTGATCCTGTTCCTCGACCGGATGGGAGAAAAGAGCGATAAACGATGGATTCAGATGCTCGCGGGCCGATTGATGGCCGGGCAATCGCCGAGCGGAGGTTGGGGGTACAAGGTGCCAAAACACAACCTCGCGGACACGACGAACTTTCTCAATGCGCTGCGCCGATTGAGTCCGGCACAACCAGCCACCGGGCCGAGTCCGCGCGAACGGCCTCCAACACTCGGCCTGTGCATCAAGTCATCCGACGATGTGCAGGTGAAACCGTCGCCGCCCTTCGATCCCAAGAAGGCGCGCGCTGCCGCGCTGACTCTGCTTCCGCCCAACATGAAACGCTTACCGATTCTCTTCGACACGATCGGCGAGATGCGCGATGACCCAAAGGAGAAACGAAGCGAACTGGTCGAGGCGACCACCGACAACTCGAACACGCACTTCGCGATGCTCGCTCTGTGGGCTGCTCGCAAGCACAATGTACCCACCGACCGTAGCTTCGCGCTGCTCACCAAGCGATTCCGCACCAGTCAGGGACAGAGCGGAACCTGGAGCTACGACTTCGCCAGCAAGGGCGCCAACGGCACCGGCTCGATGACCTGCGTCGCTCTGCTCGGCATCGCCATCGGGCATGTTGTGAACCCCGACCCAAACGTGCGCCCGGAACAAGACCCGGCCGTGCTCAGCGCTTTTGTCGCTCTCAGCCGAAGCATCGGCGAACCGGTCGGGCGAACCGATAACCGGCCCGCGGTGAAAGAGGTGGGCGGGCTGTACTTCCTCTGGGCGATGGAACGCGTCGCGGTGCTTTACGATGTGCAAAAGCTTGGTAAGAAGGACTGGTACAAGTGGGGAGCGGAAATCCTCATCTGCCACCAGAAGCAAGACGGTAGCTGGGAAGAGGGCGGCTACCCCGGTCAGCACCCAGCGCTCAACACGTGCTTCGCGCTGATGTTCTTGAAACGAGCCAACCTCACGCCGGACCTCTCTCGGCGCCTGACCGTAGACACAACGACCTTGACCGCGAAGGTGGACGACAAGATCACGCCCAAGCCCCCACCGCCAACACCCAGCCCCAAGATCGAAGAACCGCCACCAACTCCAGAGGAGCCACCCCCTCCACCTTCCGAGGAACCGAAACCGCAAGTTGCCGAGCCGAAGCCCGCGCCGCCACCAGAACCCGCGGCGGAAACAGCGGCACCGGCAAAGAAGTCTGGCGGTTGGCTATGGATCGTACTTGCGATCCTGCTCGCGGGCATTGTGGGCGGCTTCCTCGCCTTCCTCGTTGCCAAGCGCATGAAGAAAAACGCCGAGGAGGAAGAGAAACCACGCAAGAAGAAAGCGAAGGGGAAGAAGAAAGTGAAAGTGGAAGATTGAGCGTCGAGCCGTCAGGCCGACGGTTTCTGTGAGCGAGCCGTCAGGCCGACAGTATTTTGAACGCGCACCGTCGGGCTTACGCCGCGACGCTCACGGGTTACACCCAATCGGCTTTTACGCGAAGCACTTCGCCGGCGGAGAATTCCAGCGCGATCGCGTCTCCGGTCATCGTGAGCGGTTGCAGTTCCTTGCCATTGCCGTCCACGAGCGACGCGCGGTTCGGGTCGCGCGCGAATCGCAAATCCGCCGCGCCGCCGAAGCCCGCTGTCTCGACCATCGACCCCGTTACTGCACGAGAAGCTCCTTCTCCTGGCGCGCACGGCTTCAAGTTGGTGAGAACCAGGCTCGGCAGGTCAATGTGAGCCAGCCAACTCGATGAACCGACCGCGGGCGGGCCTTTCTCGGTGAACACCACCGGCGAAGGAGACACCCAACCCACCGCCGTTTGCATCGGCACATCACGATCAGTTGCCAGAAGCAAATCGAACGTGCGGCACTGTTCGCCTTCGGGAATCAGAATCACATCCGCCATACGCGAGCCGTGGCGCTGAACGAAGGGCAACCCGCCGGTGAACAAAAACGACCGCTCTGGGCCAAAGCGCACTTCGAGGTAATCCGGGCTGACGGGCCGCGTGTAACCCGTTTGTGTGTTCGCTCCGTTTACGCCGCGGAAAAGCACAGCGCGGTCATCGCGCCAGCCGAAGCGCGCTCCGTAGAAGGCGTGCCACGGATAGCCTGTCGGCGCGTGCTTCACATCGAATTCGATCCGCATTTCCAGCACGGGCCGACCCATCCACGCGCGGAACCGCTGCCGATACGTTGCCAGAACTTCGTCGCGGTCGTCGATCAGGTCGCCTTCGCTCACGATTTCGCCCAGTGCCGCGCCGCTGTTAGTCACCCGGATGTCGCGGGCAATCATCTTGCTGCCGGGATTGAACACCAACTGCTGACCGAAACGAGTGGCGCGTGTGCGCAGGTCGCGGAACGAGCGCAGCCCGCCGGTCGTTGCATCCACATCGCACTCGAAGAACTCGTTTCGCATCGTGAGTCCTTCGGCCATCTTCATGCGCGGCTTGGGAAGAGGCGCGCTTCCGCCGCGCGCGACCCACGCAAACCCCAGTGGAGGCACTTCCACCACCAACTTCGCCATTGTGCCGGCAAACTCGGCCGCCTTCACCGGATCGGCGACCGGAATTGCGCCGCGAAAGCCATCAACCTCCAGAGCCACGCGACGCGTGAACCCGCACGGGTTGAACACCATCAACCCCGGCTGCCCTTCGGGTGAGCGCGCCTGAATGCGCTCGGCCAGCTTCTTTGCCCAGTGCGTTTCGAGGGGAGGAAGATCGTCATCGGCGTTCGTTGCGAAGTTCACTCCGCGCAGTTCAATCGCGTCTTCCACTGCCGCCAGCTTGCGAAGCGATTCATCGTCTTCCGGTGTGGTCGGGGTCAGCGTGCGATGCAGAGCAGCAAGTGTGTAAGTGGAATCGAGCCGTCTGCGAAGGCGAAGGTGTCTCGGAAAGCCGCTCACCGCGTCGGGTCGGCGCTGATTGGTTACGCGATCATCGAGATAGTCCGCGAAGAACTCGTCGGCCGATTGCAAGCCGATGTAGTCGCCGCTGGTGATTCCGCCGAAGTACCGGCTGAGATTTGTCCAGTCGCCAAACACGGGAGCGAGTTCCGCGAGCGCGAGCAAATCGTGATAGGAAGTAAACGCCGGCTCGCCCTTGTGGACAAGCGACACCGTCGGTGCGGAATCGTAAGTCGTTGCCTGATGCAGGTGATAGACGAGGTTGAAGAATGTATGCGGGTCGTGTGCTGGCAGCGGTTCACGCGTGAATGCCTCGACTGCTTTTCCATCGGGGCCGGGCCAGTTCACCGCGGTCGAGCGAAAGCTCGGAATCAGCCCGCCATCGAAACTGATGAGCACTGCGTGCTTGAAGCCCATGTGCTGAAGCCAGCCGGGCAACTGTGGGTGATACGCGCTCTTCTTGCGTGCGTACACCACCGGTTCGATGCCGAAGAGCTTCTGAACCGTGTTGCGGGCGACGCGCAGATTCCACACCTGACTTTCAAATGGCATGAGCGCGTCTTCACGGTCGCGATAGGAACCGCAACACACATCCACCGCTTGAGGCATATCGGCGGGCAACTTCGCCTTGAGTTCCGCGAAGCGCTCCGGTGCCTGTTCCGCGAGTTGCTCCAACAACTCTCCCGACGCGAGCAACGTAATGGGCAATCCACTGGCGAGCGATTCGGGCCACGGAGCGTCTAGTTTTTGCGGATCGAGGTGAACCCAGTCGAGCCAGTGAATGGACGCCGAACTAACAGGTTCGCGCCCCATCTGGAGTTTCTCAGCCGCGCTCTTCAGATGTTGCTTGAAGTCTTCATTCCGCGCCAACGCTTCGAGCGCGGCGGTCATGTCGGCCCAGAATCCGCCCGCGTCTAGCAACTTCTCGTGATCCATCGCCTCGTAGAGCGTGTCGAGCATCGTGTACGCATACCCGACGGCAGCGAACAGCCGCACGACTTCCGGCGAAGCATCGAAGAGCGGCCCACCCTGCCCCGCACCGCGAAGCGCGCTCACGAGTCGCTCAATAGTTTCACCGCGATTGGCGGTCGCGCGAAAGACAATCGACTTCGCCTGCTCGACGCGATTATCCCAGTCATCGGGCTGGAACAGATGCGGACCTTCCGGGATGCAATACACATAACCGGGCTGCGGGTTGTCGTGATCGTAGGAACTCGACGCTCGCGGCGGTTGCATGGCACCAGCAAGCGCGGCGGGATGCCAGAGCGCAGCGTGTCCGTTGAGCCACGCGGCCACTTCGTCCGCGGTCTGTTGAAGCGGATACGAGGTCGCGAGCCGGTAGGATGAGAGCAAATGAAGCTGGCGTTCGCTCATGGGTATCTTGGCAGAGTAGTCGGCATTCGCAGGGTGCCGTTCTTCGTCTTGTCTTGGTGTCCGAAACGACAACGGCACCCAGCGAATGCCTACTACTATCGAGATTCGTGGGAACTCGGATATAGTACGGAAACGACAGGGGCGAGACTTAACGCATGACCGCCGACGAGCGAACCTTCCTGAATGCCATCTGCGCGCAGCCGGAGGATGACACTGCCCGACTGGTGTTCGCGGACTGGCTCGCGGAGAATGGCGACCCGGATCGTGGAGAGTTCATCCGCTGCGAAGTGGAACTCTCGCGCACGCAGCCCGGCAGCGACGACGACAACCGCCGCCGAAGTGTGCTCCTCAAACGACGCGACGAACTGTTCAAGAAGCACAAAGCCGCGTGGCTGGCTCCGTTCTCGCCATTCGCCACGGCTGGGTCATTTGTTCGCGGATTCGTTCAGTCGCTCGAAGTGCAAGCGAGTACGTTTTTGCAACACGCGACTCAGTGGTTTTCGATCACTCCGCTGACGCGAGTGAAGTTCACTGCGTGCCGCATCTGGGATCCGGTCACTTCCACTTACACGTTGTGGACCGAACCGCTATTCGCTTCTCCGTTCTTGTCGCGCCTGGAAGTCATCGACCTGGAATCGCTGCATCTGAATGCGACGGACATCGAATGGCTCGCGGCTCACCCGGACCTGTCGCGCCTGCGCGAACTGGTGCTGACCGGCAACAACATCCACAGCGAGGGCGCGATCACGCTCGCCAACATGCCGCAATTAAAGGGACTCGAAATTGTCGACCTGAGAAGCAACGGTATTACCGACACCGGAGCGCGGGCCATTGCCCGCAGCGAACACCTCGGCCAGTTACGCGAACTCTGGATTAGCCGTAACTCGATCCGCGAACGTACCTGGGACTTGCTCAGAGACAAGTTCGGCTCCGCGCTCATGGGATGAGGAGACTCGATGGATGCCGAAGAACGCGCTCTGCTCGCAGCCATTATCGCCAATCCGGAGGAAGATACCCCGCGCCTCGTCTACGCCGACTGGCTTGACGAACACGCGGACGATCTTCCCGCGGCACCTCAAGCATCCGCGAAGGCAAAAGCCGAACTGATTCGCCTCCAGATCGAGCGCTCCACCCTCATCTTCGGCGCAAAGGGATTCGAGAAACGAGACAACGAACTCGGCGACCGGATCGAGGAATTGGAAGAGGATTACAGGCGAACGTGGGTGAGAGAACTCCCCACTGCCGCCCGTCGCCGGGGTGTGCGATTCGCCCTCGATCGAGGACTGTTAGGCGAAGTGGAGTGTTCGGTGAAGTTCTTCATTGAAGCCGGAGCCGTTTTAGTGGCTGCTGCTCCGGTCATGACAGCGAGACTCGACGGGCTGACGCCGCTCTACGTCTCGAAGCTGGCGAAATCTCCCCAGTTCACGCGGTTGCGGACGTTGAAGATCTACGCGGATGGCACACCACACGATGTCATCCTCCAGTTGCTCGATTCGGCTCCGGTCTCTCAACTCACCGCGCTCCATCTGGATAACTGGGCCATCGATTACACCGAACCAGACAGCGAGAGTCGCTCGGACTCGCTGATTGAACGATTGGCGGCCATGCCCAAACTCGCGGGGCTGAAGTGGCTCAATCTCCTCGCCAGCGCAGTGGGTGCGCGCGGAGGAGAAGCACTCGCACAATCTCCCCATCTTGCCAACCTGGAAGTGCTCGACCTGCGCGAGAACCCTTCCCTCGGAATCGCGAGCAAAGCCCTGCGCAAGAAGTTCGGCAAGCGTGTCTGGCTGGAATACGACGACAGGAAGGGTTTTCCTGTGCGGTATATGTACCGCTACGAATTACCGGGCAGCTAACGGCGCAACCCTTCGCTTCCATTGCGTTCATGGTTCGCCAGCGAATAGTATGAAGGTGCCATGACCGATACCGTTCTCATCGTGGACGATGAAGAGTCCGTCCGGCGGACGTTCCAGGAGTGGCTCGCCTCCGCGTTGCCCGGAGCGCGCGTGTTCGCTGTTCCGGACGCGGAATCGGCTCTGCGCGTGGCGAATGCAAACGCGGTTGATCTCGCGGTGCTCGACTGGAACCTCGGTTCCGGCTCAGACGGCCTGCGCCTGCTCGAAGACCTGGTCGAGTTCCGGCCGGATGTCGTCGCGATCCTCGTGACTGGTTTCGCACACCAGGCAACTCCGCTTGATGCACTTCGCATGGGCGTGCGCGATTACCTCGACAAGAATCAAGACCTCAACCGCGACACATTCGTGTCCGCCGTTCGTCGGCAACTGGACCGCATTCGACCATCCAAGCAGCAGCGCGAACTCAACCGCCGGCTGGCCGCGTTCCGCGAAGCGGTCGATAAGGTGTTGCCGATTGTCCAGACTTCGGCCGCATTCAACGATCCGGTTCCGTTGCCCGAAGCGGTGAAGTCGCTCCTGCGCTTTGTCATTCGCGGAACGAAGGCTGCGGACGGCGCTCTGATCGTTCGCCACACAACAGCAGACGGCGCGGAATCCACCACGGCGTATGGCTCCGATGGAGAAACATTACCCACACCCACAATTCCGTTCGGGCGTTCGCTGGCGGCAAGCGTGATTAGCTTTCAAGAACCAGTTGCACTGAATGACTTCGATCCGAAAACGCTCGGACCAGTGGAACTCTTGCCATTTGAAGCAAACCGTTCGTGTATTCTGGCCGCGACTCTTCCCGTCGGCAGCGAAACCGTCGTGGTCGTCGAGTTGTTCGATAAGGCCGCGCCCGGATTCACGGACGAAGATCGGCGGTTGCTCTCATCCGCGGCGGAAGTCGGGGCGGATTTACTCCGGCAGGCGGTCGCGGAGCGTCAAACACACAAGCTTCTGTTCGACGCGGTGGATGCAGCCCTTGAAGCGACCACGAATTTGAGCGAAGCGATGCCAGCGTCTCCACCAGACGATTCGCCACCGCCAGCCGTGATAGAACGCCTGAAAGAAGGACTCAGCTCCGACTCCAACGCGGTCGCGGACGCGGATACAACCTTACGGCTGGTGGAAGCAGTGCGAACGCTGGCGCTCAAGCACGGGCCAAGCGCAGTGGATCACTGTATTCGCGTTGTGAATAACCTCCGCAAGCTCCTCGACGAACTAACTGGCGTGAATTGAGTAAGGCCGACGAGTTTGGACGGGATAACGGGATAGAACAGGATCGGTATTGCAATCTTGTTCATCCTGTTATCCTGTCCAATGCTTCTGTCCCGCTTTTTGCCTGCGGAACCCCGATGACCGAGACGCTGCCGACAGTGTTCGACGAAATCTTCGCCCTGCTGACGCCTGAGAGCATCTTCCGCGATGCGCGGGCGACCGGGGAAGGTGTCGCAGTTGCCGTGATTGATTCCGGCGTGGAACGCAGCGTGCTGGAAGAGAAGTTCCGAGGCGCGGGGACGCCAATACTCACCATTGAAGGCGCGGTGTTCCGTCCGACTGGCCCAGCGCTTCCCTACACCGGTCACCAGTCTTCGCCACACGGAACAACGGTCGCGGACATCATTCTGACGCTCGCGCCGCGTGTGAAACTCTACTCTGGCGATGTGTTCGGCCCGACTGGTTCGTGCGAAGTGGAAACAGTGATTGCCGCGCTCCGCCACGCCATCGACGTGTGGAACGTGAAGGTCGTGAACCTCTCGCTCGGAGTGCCCGAACACAAGCTTCAGCAACTCCCGCGGCGCCAACAACTCCAGCGCGCCATTGAAGAAGCCTACTTCCGCGATGTGCTGGTGTTCGCGGCAGCTCACAACGAACACCCACTGACGCGAAGTTACCCGGCCGCGTTCGCTCCTCCGCTCATCTCGGTGGATAAGGGACTCTTCGACGACCCGCTGCGCTTCGCGTACAAGTTGCGTGAGCAAGTCGAGTTCCAGGCTCACGGCAAGGGCTATCTTGGCCCGCTCGCGCGCGAACCAGCCACAAGCTGGGCGACTCCGCACCTCGCCGGCATCGCGGCCCGCATCCTGTCTCTCAAACCCGACCTCAAGCCGTTCGAGATCAAGACAATTCTGTACTGGCTGTTTCGCAGCGCGGACGGAGCGCGCGTGATATGATTGAGGTATCTCTTGCCCCGTCTGGCCAGCCGCAAGGCCCCAGCGGGGTTTTTCGCTTGGAACAGAGCTTCGCCGTCGCTGGTCATTCGTCACCGATCCGTGAAGTGATTGTCCGCCGCTGGCGGCTCGTGTATTTTTACCCGCTCCCTTGCGGTCGCGGCTCGTTGATTCACTGAGATTTCCAGCCTCTGAACGAGCCGCGACCGCAAGGGAGCGGGTGCTTTCGCACTAGATCAGCCGCAGGTTCGGGAAGCGTTTGCGGACGTCCGCGATTAACTTGCCGACGCCCGCGTTGAAGCCCGACCCGCGACCCTGACGCCGGAGGGTCGTCAGCCGGCTTGCGTATTCCGAACCGAAGAGAACCTCCAGCCCGCGCAGGCCGAAGTCGATCACCGTCAGGTGCTGCACCGGGGCGGACGCGAACACCGCTTTGAGCTGCGCCTGCACGTCGCGCTTCGCCTCGACCCACGCCGTATCCACGAACCCGCGGACGAACAGGTCGCTCCACGTCACGCCGGGAACGACCGGCAACTCGGCGTGCCAGAGGTCGCCGTACTCCTTGAGCAGGCGCGACGCCGCCGTGCGCGCCTCGGTGATAGTTGGGTACGCCGGGCAGAGACTCCACGCCTCACATTGCAACCGGATGAAGTCCGCTCGCTCCACCTGACCGTTCTCCTGGAGCCAGTCCGCGTAGACGAGCCGCGCGGTGTCGTCGGCGGGGTTCTCGCAGATCGCGCGGAATAGAGCTTCGCCGTCGCTGGTCATGCGCGGAACTCCGGGTACACTTGGAGTCACTTCAGCATACCCGGAGGATGCCGTGAACCCAACCCGACGCGAAGTGATAGCGACCGCTCTTGCATTATCAGGGGGTGTAAACCCCCCGCTCGCCGAAGCGAAAGAACCGAAGTTCACGCTCTCCACCTTCGACGCGGAAGTGACCGTTCCGCTCGGTCATCCGCTCATGGGCGGCGGAATCACGCCAGCAAAGAAGATCGACGATCCGCTTCTGGCTCATGGGTTCGTACTCAGAGGAGTGGGGAAGCCGGTTGTGTTCGTTGCTCTCGACTGGTGCGAGATTCGCAACGGTGCTTATGAACTCTTTCGAGAGAAGATTGCGAAGGCAGTTGAGACGGAGCCTGTTCGCGTGATGCTCTGTGCTCTTCATCAGCACGATGCTCCTATTGTGGATGTCGAAGCACAACAGTTGCTCGAAAACACAAAGCGAAAGGCTCGATCTGCGACCTCGCGTTTCTGGAGAAGGTCGTGTCTCGTGTGGCTGATGCCGCGAAGGAGTGCTTGAAGGATGCGAAACCGGTTACACACATCGCAACGGGCGAGGCGAAGGTGGAGAAAGTCGCATCCAACCGCCGCTACATCGACGCGAACGGCAAGGTGCAATACAACCGCATGTCCGCGACACGCGACCCGAAGATTCGAGCCGCCGACGAAGGCACCATCGACCCGATGCTCAAAACCATCACATTCTGGAACGGCGACAAACCGCTGCTCGGTCTCTCCGCTTACGCGACTCATCCGATGAGTTACTACGGTAAGGGCGGAGTGAGTTCGGATTTCGTCGGGCTGGCTCGCAAGCGCTGGTTCGCGGACACAAACAGCGTGTTTCAGATTTACGC
>JAKEEV010000365.1 GCA_022616395.1 Planctomycetia bacterium
GACGTTCAGCCCGGCGGCTGAAACGCCAGCCGCGAGCGCGCGGGTCGCGTCTGGGTGGTCGATCAGAGTAGAGAACTTCGTGGCGGGGAACTTGCGGATAAGTTCCTTCAGTCGGCCCACATTCGGCCCGACGAGCGGGTAAGCGATCAGCACATCAGGCGCGCCGATTGTGGCGAGCATTTCGGCTTCTGCGATTGTCGCGCACTTGTGTTTGGTCACGCCCGCATCGAGCAGGAGTTTGGCAATCTCGCGCGTCTTGTGCGTCTTGACATGCGGGCGCAGGCGAGCGGGGCTTCCGGCCATTTCGATGACGCGAGCAATGTTCTGGCGAATGAGGGAAGAGAAGAACACCAGCGCCGGGCTGTAAATGGCGTCGAGATTCGACAGAGCGTAAGCCGGGTTCACGGGAAGAGCCTCGTGGGGAAAGATGATGTGATTGTAGTCCTCACGCTCTGCGAAGCGGGAGTCTTTGCGAACCCCGCCCGCAAGGGCGGTGGGTGTTGTGTCCGTCGCTGACGCTTCCGGCTCTTAACCCACCGCCCTTGCGGGCGGGGTTCGCCTCACGCCTTCCTCAGTCGTGCCCAGTAACCGCCATCGGAAGGCCGGCCGGGAACCGAGTTGTGTTCCGCTTCGAGCTTCACGCTTCCGCGCATTCCGCGAAGCACCGCTTTCACCACACCCTCATTCTCATCCGGCTCGATGCTGCATGTTGAGTACACCACCGCGCCACCGGGCTTCAGGCGTTCGACAGCCTGAATCAAGAGCCGCGTTTGAAGGCGGATGAGATACTCAAACTCGTTCGGCTTGAGCCGCCAGCGAACTTCCGGTCTGCGACCGAGAACGCCTGTGTTGCTGCACGGCACATCCACGAGCGCTACATCGAACGGTCTGGGTGGCGGATCACCGTTCTCTGGAATAACAACTGTTTCAACGCCCTTCACGCCGAGCCGTTGACACTGGGCTGTCACTGTCTTGAGTCGCTCCGGATCGATGTCGCACGCGGAGATGCGTCCGCGATTGTCCATCAGTTCCGCGAGGTGAGTTGTCTTGCCTCCGGGCGCGGAGCACAAGTCAAGAACGTGCATTCCCGGCTGAACTCCGAGCGCGCTCGCGACCAGCATCGACGAGTGATCCTGCACGGTGAAGTCACCTTCGGCAAAACCGGGCAAGTCGCGAATCGCGTGATGTTCCGTGAGCCGAAGCGATTGCGGATGCTCGCCCGGTTCCGCTTCGATGAGACTTGCGGCGAGCCGGAGACGATACGTTTCGCGGTCGGTGTGAAGCTTGTTGGTGCGAATCCACAACGGCGGAGGACTGTTGAACCAGAAACCCAACCGCGAACATTCCTCCGGGCCAAACTGATCCAGCCAGCGGTTCGCGAGCCACTGCGGAAGCGAGAATGCCGCCGAGAGGTAGAGGTCGGGGTCGTTAAGTGGATCGGGAAGAATGGGACGAGCGAGCTTGCGGTAATGTTGATCGAACGGCACCGCGTCACTTCCCGCCTTCTGGGTGAACTCATCGGTCACCAACTCCGCGACTCGACGAAGCACGCCGTTGACGAAGCCCTTCGCCTTCGGAGCACTAACATACGGAGCAAGTTCGACAGTTTCGTGAACGGCCGCGTGCTTGGGAACGTGCGTGAGGAAAGTTAACTGGAACGCGCCGAGGTGAAGTACGTCCCACACGCGAGGTTGAACCGCGTGGAGCGGAATCTGAATGAACGGCTTCAGGATCGCATCGAGCGTTCCGCGACGCCTGATGACTCCGAACACCAGTTGCGTCACGAATCGGCGATCCTGTGGACTGAGTTGGCGAACCCCGCCCGCAAGGGCGGTGGGTTGACTATCACCCCCGCCCGCGAGGGCGGGGTTCGCCAGAGCCTGTTCGATCAGTTCGGCCACGAACGCTTCGCGTGACCGCGAGCGGTTGAGCACCTCGACCGCAACTTGCCGGGCGGTCGTCATGACAGCACTTCCGGGCCGAACCGCATGCCTTCAACGACCGGATAGCCGCGCAAGAACTCCTCCGCGGTCATCTTCTTCTTGCCAGCGGGTTGAAGTTCTTCAATCTCGATCACCCAACGAGTTTCCCCATTATCCGCGTAACCTGCTGCCACAAAGAGAGACTTCGGGAAATGTCCGAGTGGGTCTGCGAACACTTGGCCGGGCTGGAACTCCTTGTTGCACTTCACAGGGAACTCGCCAGCAATGTTCACGATCACCCGCATTGATTCCTTGCCCGGTCGGTGAAGGAACGCGTACGCGGTGGGCCACGGTTGCATCGCGCGGACGAAGCGGCAGATGTAGTCTGCTGGTTTCGTCCAGTCGATGAGTCCGAATTCCTTCTTGATCTTCGGGGCCTTCGTGACCAGCGCCGGGTCTTGCTTTGTCCCTTCCACCGGGCCACCTGACTGATACTTCCGTGCGGCTTCGACCGCGAGTTTCGCTCCGAGTATTGCGAGGCGTGCTTCGAGGCTGCCCGTTGTGTCGTCGGGAAGGATGTCGATTGCTTCTTGCAAGATCATGTTGCCGGAGTCGAGGCCAGGAGTCACCTTGATGATGGTCACGCCCGTTTGCGTCTCGCCATTCAGAATGGCATACGCGACCGGAGCCGCACCCCGATACTTTGGCAGAAGTGAAGCGTGTACGTTGATCGTTCCGCGTGTGGGGATACTCAGCACGTCCTTCGAGAGAATCTGACCGTACGCAGCGACAACGAGTAAATCCGGCTTCATCGCGCGAAGCAGCTCCAAGCCTTCTGGCGTGTTGATGCTTTCTGGCTGAGCCACTGACACGTTCGCGCTGCGGGCGATGTTCGCCATTCCCTTACCGGTTTGTCGCGTGCTTCCGCGCTTGTTCCCAGTGTCACGCTCCGGTTGTGTCACAAGCCCCACCACGTCGCCACCGAACGCCGAGATCAACGCCTCGAACGTCGGCTCCGCGAACGTCCCCGTTCCCGTCATCACTATTCGCATGCATCACTCCGGGCGAACGGCCGGCGTGAGCCGGCCGGTGTTTTCACCATCGGGCTTACGCCTCGACGTTCACACAAGACACCAGCCGGCTCACGCCGGCCGTTCGCCTACAACTTCGCGTCCAGGCCCGGCGGCAGTTCGCCTTTCTTCTTCGCTTTCTCGAAGTCCGCTTTGAACTTCTCCAGGTCCTTCTGACTTCGCGACAGACCGAGCGAACCCATCACGTCGATGAAGAGCGTCCCGTTGAGGTGGTCGCACTCGTGCTGCCACACGCGAGCCGCCAGATCGCTTGCCGTCATCTCCTTCTCTTCACCCAGCAGGTTGAAGTATTTCACGACCACCGTCTTGTGCCGGCGCACGTTCTGGTAGAGGCCGGGAAAACTCAGGCACCCTTCGCGGTCGTTGATCAGGCCGCCTTTCTTCTCGACGATCACGGGGTTGATCGCGACGCACTCCAGTTCCGGCTTCTCGTGGTCGCCCGCGAAGTTCATCACGAGCAACTGAATGTCCAGACCGACTTGCGGGGCGGCTAATCCGAGTCCTTCGTGTCCGTACATCAACTCCAGCATCTCGGCGGCGGCCTTCTGCACCTCCGCGTCGATTGACGTGATGGGTCGGGCTTTGACTCGCAGGGCGGGATGCGGATAGTTCAGAATCTTCATTGCAAAAACGCGTTCGAGAGCGAAGAAATCCAGGTAGATGAATTATAGCAGAAGCCGTTGCTCTGATGCACGGGGCGGAAGCCCTGTGGTTGTGTGCGGAAAACCGTGGACATCTCGCGGGCGGCGCGGTTTCATTGGGCGCCGTCCCATCCCGCCCAGAGGAGTCCCACCAACCATGACACGCCTCTCCTTAACCCTGTTCGCGGTGCTTGCTCTGAGTAGCAGCTCACGCGCGGCCGACCTGCCGGTGGTCGGCGATGTGGAAGGTCAGCCGCTGGCGGCCAATGCTTCGCGTCTGCTCAAGGCGCTCGACTTCCTCGGTGCGCCGTTACCCGCGGACACCACGAAAGCGCTCACCAAAGCCATCGAGGACAAAGACCCCAAGAAGATCCAGGAGATTCTTGACAAGCACGTGCTCTTCGGAGTCACGGTGAATCCCGAAGCTCGCGTCAAAGTCGTGAAAGGTCCAGGAAGCACCACCCTTCAGCAAGCCGGCTGGACGCCGGTGCTCGTGAAGGTCTCGAACGACAGCACGGTGAAGAAGTTGCTCAAGATCATGAGTCCGCAATCCGGCGAGAGGTTCAGTGGACGAGGAGAGAAGAACCCCAAGGACGACCCGAAGATCGCCGAGCGATTCCTTCAGGTCGAAATGTTCACCTCGCCGCCGATGACCGCGGAGTTAAGCGGCCTGAAGGTCGAATACGCCATCGCGCTGATCTACTCCTCCGAAAGCGGCAAGCGCGAAGCCACAATCGGCTTTGATCTCGGGCAGGGGAATCAGGATCTCGGCTTCCGCGGAGAAACAGCCGTGCTGTTTGAAGTGAAACCAGCCATCGCGGTGAAAGTCAGCGCGAAGGACTTCGACGGCAAGCCGACAGTCGCGCGACTCACAATCACCGACGCAGCCGGACACGTCTATCCGCCACGAGCGAAGCGCCTCGCGCCGGACTTCTTCTTCCAAAACCAAATCTACCGGCCCGATGGCGGAACCGTGCTTCTTCCGCCGGGAACTTATACGCTGCAATACGGCCGCGGGCCGGAATACTTGCTGAAGACGGAAAAACTCGTGATTGTTGCTCCCGGAGCGAAGGGTGCGAACGCCATCAATGCGAAACTGGAACGCTGGGTGAACCCGGCTGACTATGGCTGGTTCAGTGGCGATCACCACATCCACGCGGCCGGCTGCGCTCACTACACGAACCCAAGCGAAGGCGTGCTTCCTCAAGATATGTTCCTGCATGTCAAGGGCGAAGGGTTGAACGTCGGTTGCTGCCTGACGTGGGGGCCGTGTTACGACTACCAGAGGAAGTTCTTCGATCCCAAGCCGTGGGAACGAAGCGAGCCGTTCACCATTCTGAAGTACGACGTGGAGGTGAGCGGATTCGGCTCGCAAGCTCTCGGTCATGTGTGTCTGCTGAACCTGCGCGATCAGACATTCCCCGGTTCCGGCGGAACGAAAGTCAAGGGCTGGCCGACCTGGACAACGCCTCTGATGAAGTGGGCGAAGGAGCAAGGCGCAGTGACTGGCTACGCTCACTCGGCCAACGGTCTTGGCGTGAACATGAAGGACGGCCACGCCGCCAAGCGGCATCTCGCCGCGCTGGACGCGAACAAGAACGGCCTCATCAGCAAGGACGAGGCGACGAAAGGATGGTGGCCGTTACCCGAACCGTTCGCCACGGTGGACGCCAACGGAGACGGCGACATCAACCTGGCGGAGTTGGTGAAGAGCATGACGCGCGTTTACGACAAGCTGCCGAACCTGAACGTTCCCGAAATGAACGGCATCGGCGCTCAGGAAGTGTGTGTCACGACAGCGATGGGCGTGTGTGACTTCATCTCCGCGATGGACACGGCCCGTACGCTGGAATGGAACTGCTGGTATCACATCATGAATTGCGGTTTCCCGCTGAAGGCCAGCGGCGAGACGGATTTCCCCTGCATCTCCGGTAGCCGCGTCGGTCAGGGGCGTGTCTATGTGCAACTCGGCAAGGGCGTGGACATGGTCGATTACGCCGTGTGGTGCAAGGGCATCGCTCAAGGTCGGTCGTATGTCTCGGATGGTTACGCTCATGCTCTGGAGTTCAAGGTCGGAGACAAGTCGCCTGGCTTTGGAGATGTGAAGCTCGATCAGGGCGGCATGGTGAAGGTGACCGCGAAGGTCGCCTTCGGAAAGGATGTCGCGCTGGGCACCGCGCCCGGCGCGCAAGTGCCCGTGGGCGACAACCGCAAGGTGGAACTGGTGGTGAATGGGAAGGTAGTCGCGTCGAAGGATGTGCCGGCCGACAACAAGGCTCACAATCTGGCCTTCGAGGTGAAGATCGACAAGAGTTCGTGGGTGGCTCTGAGGCACTATCCGCAGATGCACACCAACCCGGTGAATGTGATCGTTGGCGGGAAGCCGATCCGCGCGAGCAAGGCCAGCGCGAAGTGGTGTATCGGCGCGATTGAGCAACTCTGGGTGGTCCGCGGGCAAGGTATCAAGGCTGACGAACGCCCGGAGGCCGAGAAAACCTTCAAGCAGGCAATCGACATTTACAAGAAGATCGCCGCGGAATGTGCAGACGAGTAGACAGTCAGTGATCAGTAATCAGTTATCAGTTACCAGTTACCAGTAATCAGATCAGAAGAGGTTACTTGCCTTTCGACTTACTGACTGATGACTGATGACTGATTACTGATTACTGATCACCGGCCCCGTCTCCTGATTCCTCTCACCATCTGCCACAGCCCGCGAAGTTTCTCGCAAAGCCCGCGGGCATGTGTCCACTTCAATAGCCCGCGAAGCAGTTCCGCTGTCGCGCCCGGATCGGGTTTCACTGATTCGTCGAGATGTGGGCGGAACGTGCCCTTGTGGACCGTCACCACTTGCGGCACGGTCATCGCCAACAATCCCTCCGCGCCTTGAGTTACGCCCCAACCACTCGATCCGCGCCCGCCGAAGGGAGTCGCGGGGTGCGCGGTCGGAGCGAGAGCGTCGTTGATGCACACGCTTCCCGCCGGGATGCGTTCGGCCAACTCCTTCGCTTTCCCAACATCCGCCGTGAAGATCGAGGACGATAACCCGAACGGCGATTGGTTCGCCAGTGACACCGCGTTGTCAATCGTATCGAAGGGAATGACCGCCGCGACCGGAGCGAAACACGCCTCGCGACAGATCGCGGATTCAGGGGGAACATTCAGGAGGATCGTAGGGTTCTGGCGAACCCCGCCCGCGAGGGCGGTGGGTGTTTCTGACCCACCGCCCTCGCGGGCGGGGTTCGCCAAACCGCCCTCGCGGGCGGGGTTCGCCAACACGCTCGCTCCGCGTTTCTCGGCGTCCTCGATCAGGCGCTGAGCGTGCGCGCGCTGAGAGTCGAGCACAAGCCCCAGCGGTTGAGCGCTCTCCGCGAGTGGCTTGAGCATGTCCACGAACGCGGGGAGTTTCTCTTGTTGCACGAAGATTCTGCGCACCGCGATGCACGTTTGCCCGCGATTGAGCGTTAACCCAAACCACGCGGCTTTCGCGGCCATCTCCAGATTCGCATCGGCCAAAACGAACATCGCGTCACAGCCTGAGAGTTCGAGTGTCGAAGGCACGAGCCGTTCGCCGAGCCTGGCCGCGAGCTTTCGGCCCACGGTATCGGAACCAGTGAAGACGATGTAATCGACATCGGTTTCGGCCAATTGCGGGCCGGCTTCGCGTGTCGCGGGCAATACCTGAAGCAACTCCGCGGGGAAACCGGAGTCGCGGAAGAGCTTCTGAGTCAGTTCGGATGTGCGCGGAACGTTTTCACTCGGCTTCCACAACACCGCGTTCCCCGCGACCAGAGCCTGAGCAATCTGGCCGACGTTGAGGTAAACCGGGTAGTTCCACGTGCCGATGATGCCGACCACACCCCAGGGACGCTGGTGAATCACATCGCGACAGCCCATTAACCACGTTGGCTGAAGCCACCACGACACCTTTCGCGGAGCGAGCAACTTCGCGGCACGCTTTTCGAGGAACTTCAGCCCCGCGGCAGTCGCGAGCAGTTCGCTACTGAGCACTTCGACCGCCGGCCGCGCAATGTCGGCGCTGACCGCTGCGCAAATCTCATCCGCGCGTTCCACGAGCAGCGCGCGAAGATTGCGGATGAAGCGGAGTCGCTCGCGCACCGCGACGCGAGACCACGATTGCTGCGCGGCACGAGCCGCGACCAGTTCAGATGTGAATGGAGACATGGTGTCAGATATAGTGTGGGTGTGAGTGCGAGTGTGAGTGAAAATGCAGAAGACCAGAACCACTCTTGGGTTTGGTCTTCTGTATTGTCACTCACACTCGCACTCACACCCACACTGCTACTTCTCCAGCAGTTTCTTCACGTCTTCATCCAGCGTCGGAATCTGGGCGTTGCGGTTGGTGATCTTGCCCGCCTTGTCGGTCAGCAGAATGTGCGGGGCGACCAGAATGCCGTAGCTTGCCGCGAGCGCGCTGCCATCCAATCCGCCCGGAGCGTGAAGATGCGTGCCGGGCAAGCCGGCGGTTCGAGCGGTCTCCGTGGCTTGCTTGGCATCATGGTCGAGGCTCACCGTCACGACCACCAGCCCCTTCGGGCCGTAGTCCTTCAGGAGTGCTTGCAGTTTCTTGGCGTCGGCGGCCAGCGACTGGCTCCAGCTTGCCCAGTAGTAGACCACAATCGCTTTATCCTTCTGAGTCGTGACGTTGAACTGCTGACTCGTGCCGAGAATCGTGCCAGTCAGTTCGAGCGGCTTTCCTTCGCAGTCGAAGCGCTTGATCGCGCCGGCCGCCTTCGCCGCGTGCGGGTGATCGGAGTGATTCTTCACGAGGTAATCGAACCAGTGGCGAGCTTTGGCCTCCGCGTCCTTCGCGCCAGAGAGTTCACAGGCCATCGCCAGACGCAGAACCGCTTCGGGCGTGTCGGGACTCTTCGGGAAGTTCTTGATGTACTCCTCCAGCCCGGCGCGCCAGCGATCCTGGATCGGGCCGAGGTCTTTCCCATCCTTGATGTTCGCCAGAGCGACGCTGTTCTCGGTGGTCAGGAAGCGGAACGCCGCGTAAGCCGCGAGCGTTTGATTCCCGGCGGGCTGGGCCATTGCTTGCTTCCACTGCTGGATGCGGACAATGTGCTTGTTCCCCGGCTTGTCTCCTTCGGCCGCGCCCGCGTGGCTATCAATGAGCATCTTTGCCCACGGTTCCTTCTTGTCTTCGGGCAACTTGGCAACGATCTGTTCCAGTAGCTCCGCGCGACGAGCATTGAACGCGGCCAGTGTTACCACTGTCGGCGGGTTTGGTGCTTGCTTGTCGAGTTCATTGAGCTGAGCGACGAGATCCTTGATTTCCGGCGTGACCATCGGACCGCCGCTCGCTTCCACGGTGCCGCCCATCGGAGCCGGGCCGGCCGAAGGACCATCAACGATCTTCCACCCGCGGCCAACCTGAATCAGTTCGCCGGTCTGAAGGAAGTGTGTCTTTCCACTATCTTCCACCAACACGGTGCCGTTCTTGTAGACGGTGTGGTCGTCTCGGCCATCGAAGGCGTCCGCCGGGCGCGTGAACGGGATGCCGAATTCACAGTGAACCCACTTCGCCTTGTCGGAGAGCTTCAGAGCCTCGGCGGTGTCGGTAAGTCTCTTCGCTGCGGCCGAGGAGCGCTCGCGAATCTTCGTCACCTCGCCCGCGGGCAGTCCGATGGCAGAGAGATTCTCCGTCGTGACCAGAAGAGCTTCGAGCCGCTTGGCGTCTCGCGTTATCATGGCCGAAAGCAATTCCTGGCTGACTTCTTCGGGCGAAATCACGACCCATTCGTCAATGCGGCCATCGCGGTCGCGGTCAAGTCCCCACTTGCCGCCATTGGGGCCAAGCCAGCGAAACTGATACGGCTCGCCGGCCTTCGGCGGATAGACTTCGCGATACGCTTCCACACCGTCCACGTAGAAGGCGATGATGTTGTAATTCTTGTTGTCGTAGCTGACGAACTGTCGCACCGGTTTGCCATCCGGGTCCGTGACGAGATAGCCTGGCACTTTCGGATTGCCCAGCGGCGCGACCTTGCAGCGGCCCACCTGATCGGGTTTCGGATTGCTCACGTTCACGCCCGGTTGCCGGGGTTGTTGCTTGAGCGCGAAATCAACCGTGATCGCTGGGGGCTGAGCAACGGCCACCGCGCCGAACCCCGTGACCATCGCAAGCCCCATCGCGGCCCGCACCGCCATCCGCGAAGTCGTCATCCCTGACTCCTCTGAGAACGCGCCGAAGCGCAGTTTCGTCCTTCTGCTTTCGGCAAACTGGGACACGCGGGTTGACACTTGAGCGAAAGTAGTGGGTAGTGGTTCGCAGGGAGTGGACAGTGGGAAGAAGGACCGACAGGGCAATTTCCAGTAGTCAACTTTTGTACAGTAAGATTTTCCGACAGTCAGATGGTCAGATGGTCAGATGGCCACTTCTGAAATGTGGCCATCTGAGTCGTTCCTCTCGGGTGCAGGAGTAGATTCCGGCAATGTGGAGGTTTGACCCAGCCGGCGTCAGCCGGCTGGGTGTCATTGTCGAACCGCCGGCGTTAGCCGGCTGGGTTGCTCAACAACCGATTCCGTTACTGCACCCTTCCTCCCGCGCTTTCGGAAAGTTGATTGATAAACTCTCCCGTCTGCTCTTGTCCTGCTCTGAAGTCGCCAGCCTGCGTTGTTCCTGATGGCGGGAACCGGAGCCAGACCGTAAGGTGAAGTTGGGAGGAGGAAGCGGCCCTGCTTTCAGCCCTTCGGGCTGAAGAGAACCCACCCACAGGATCGACTCCGAACGTACCACCCCTGCCGACTGGACCCACGCCATGACTTCACGCCGACTCGCTCGTTTCTTTGCAC
>JAKEEV010000366.1 GCA_022616395.1 Planctomycetia bacterium
CAAGCACCAGCGCGGCAACCAGAGGAGCGAGATTGCCCTTTTCGCCTTTGGCGAGGGCATCATCCACGACGCGGCGGGCGATGAACTGTCGCACGAGGGGAATTTCGGCTTTGAGAGCAAGTGTCATCGCTTGCGCGGGGTCCGCGGGTACGAGCGGTTCGATTCCATACCAGAGCATGAGCGGGATGTTCGCATCGGCTGCGTCTTCCGGATGATTCACCAACTCGCTCGCGATGCTCCACCGCTTCTCAATGGGAAGCCGTTGCAGCGCGCTTGCCAGATACAGCCTCACGACCGGAGATGGGTCGTGCTTCGCCAGTTCCGTGAAGTCCCGGAGCGTTGCCGCGGAAGGCGTGTCGCTTTCGCAAAGCAATTGAATTGCCCACGCGCGCAGGTGTGGCCTCCTGTCATCCAGCAGCGTGATAAGTAAGTCTGTCGTCAGCCCGCCGGTAACATGCAATGCCCACAGCCCGCGCAATCGAGATGGAGCATTGACTTCGGTTGCCTCAACGAGGTCGCGCAGCTTGGCGTGAACTTCTTTCCCGTTCCAACCCGGCTTCGCGGAGCGTTCTTGCAGAATCCGCCGGGCGTGTCTCACGAAGAAGTCATTCGAGTGCCCTTGCAGCTCCACCAACTGCGCATCGGTGAGCTTGTAGAGGTCACGCGGCTGTTCGGCTTTCTGCTTTGCGCCTTTCACCGTGTAAGAAATCTTGTAAATGCGTCCGGTGTTCTTGTTCGGTTTGTAGGTGTGGCATTCGCCGGTGTCGGACCAGTCCGAAACGAACACGCTTCCATCGGGACCGGTGCGGAGAGTTACTCCCATGAACCACGGGTCCGCCGAGATCATGAGGTCTTTGGCGTGACTCGCGGTGTAGCCGGAGCCTTTGGGCTTCACGATGTCGTGATTGATCCGTCGGCCGTGGACGTTGCACATCAACGCGCTGTTGCGGAACTCGCTGGGGAACGAACCGCCAAGATAGATCAGCGTGCCGCAGTGCGCGTGTCCGCCGCCCATCGCGAGCGTGTCGGGTGTTCCGAGTGTGGATCGCAGGTTGCCGCCGGACCAGTGCAAGTGATCCGCGCACGTGGGCAGTCGTTCGTATGCATAAAGACTCGACGGCCGATTCCTCCACGGTTCGTAGTGCCCGCCCTGGATCATGTGGAATAAGTGCGGATTGACGCAGTTGGACACGAAGCACGCGCCATAGTCGTCGAAGTCCACACCCCACGGGTTGGTTGTGCCGTCCGCGAAGTTCTCGAAGACGAGTTTCGTGGGGTGAATGCGATACACTCCTCCATCGTAGTGAACTCGCTTCTCCGCTGGCGTTCCCGGTCGGCCAACATCGGACGGACTGGTTCGCCCGTGGCCGCCGTAGAGCCAGCCGTCCGGTCCCCAGGTGAAGCCGTTGACGAGATTGTGCCGGCTCTCCTTGTAGCCGAAGCCATCGAAGAGCACTTCCGGTTCGCCATCGGGCTTGCCGTCACCATCGCGATCGGGAACGAAGTACAAGTTCGGCGGACTCATCACCCACACGCCACCGAAGCCGACTTCGAGGCCGGTGACGTAGTTGAAGCCTTCGTGGAAGACGCTGCGCTTCAGTTCGCCGTCGCGTTCTTCGAGAATCACGACTCGGTCTTTGCCGGTCGCCTTCCATTCACCGTAATTGAGCGCCTCCGCGACCCACAGCCGCCCGCGTGCGTCGATGGTGAACGAGATCGGCTGAATCACGTCCGGCTCGGCGGCGAAGACGGTCATCTTGAAGCCGTCGGGCAGCACGGAAGTCTTCGCGGTCTTCTCGGCCGCGACCGGCCCCGGCGTCGGCTCGGTCGCAACGACCACCAGCGGCACACAACACGCGAAAGCAATCGCCCCTCGGAACATGATGCGTTCTCCTACGAAGCGAGATTTCCCCACGGTAGCCCGGCCGCGAAGAGTTGTCACGCGTGTTTCGCGTTCGAGTGTCGAGCATTGCGGTGGATGGGACGGGCGGTAAGATAGCAGCAACGATCTCAAACGAGGAGTAAACCGTGGGCGAAATTCGCGTGAAGGTGAAGATCACCAACGCCGTCGATGAGGCGCTGGCTCGTCGCGGGCAACTCGCGCAGGGTGCCGTCCGAACTTACGAAGCGGATGCGATGGTTGATACCGGTTCCGTGCGCATGGTGATTCCGCCTCACGTCATGGAGCAATTAGGCGTTCAAGAGCGCGCACGGCGAGTTGCCGAATATGCCGATGGGCGGAAGGAAAGCGTCGCGGTAACTGAACCGATCATCGTTGATATTCTCGGTCGCGACACACTCGAAGAAGCTCTCGTCCTCGGTGATGAAGTTCTGATTGGTCAGACCGTTCTTGAGAAACTCGACCTGCTCGCCGATTGTGCCAACCGCCGGCTCGTGCCCAACCCGGCGCATCCCGATCAGCCGGTTACCAAGGTGAAGTAAGCGAAGAGGCGTGTTACTCTTTTCCGACGCGGTACATCACATCTGTCCGCAACACGTACTTTCGGCCCGCGACGACCGGAGCGCCTTCGTGCAAAAGGTAGTGGAAGAACACCAGAGCCTTGCCGGTCTCTGGCTTCACGCGAATCTCCGCGCCGTCGGGCAGAGTGAGGCCGTCGTCCTGGATGTAGATGACCGTTTCGCCTCCTTCGCACTCTTCGTTCAAGTACACCATGAACGTGAACTGGCTGCGTTCGTCATTCCTTGCAAAATGACCGTCGATGTGCGGGCGGAACGTGTGGCCGGGATCGTAGCGATAGAACCGGAAGCGTTCGTTTAGCCCAGTCGCTTCGTGGCTCAGATACGGAGAGGGAATCAGCGGTTTTGCGCCTTCCCAGAGTTTCTTCGCCCATGCGTGATTGTCGATCATCACGCGCTCGTTGTTGCGGATTTCGGGTGCCATGACCGGCCCGCCGAGCGTGGTGATCGGAGCCGCCGCGAACCCCGCGTCTTCTGTTACGCGGATGTACTCCGCACACTCCTCGGGCGTGAGGAAGTCATGAATCACGAACACTTGCGCGCCGTCGAGTTCTTCTTTTCGCATCATTTGTCCTCATCTGGAAGTGGAAACGACACTCGTACATTTCAACGGACACCGCGACGGCAGAAAAGGTGATCTTGGCGGGTGGTCTGCCCTAAGACCGGCTAAAGCCGGG
This sequence comes from Planctomycetia bacterium, assembly GCA_022616395.1. Lineage (GTDB taxonomy): Bacteria > Planctomycetota > Planctomycetia > Gemmatales > Gemmataceae > Gemmata. The sequence continues at coordinate 3,156 of JAKEEV010000366.1, forward strand.
ACTCCAACGGAAGAGCTGGATTCCGTTGGAGTCCCGGCTGTAGCCGGTCTTCGTTTCAACTGACCGAAACCGAATCCCAGGAAACCGGAGCAACTCGACTGCGCAACAAAGAAGCCCACCTCTTGAGGTGGGCTGTTGGCGTGAGTCGCGATTACGGCTTCGGCGGCACCGGAGGCACGGGCGGTTTGGGCGGAACCGGAGGAGTTGGCGGAAGCGAAGGAACAGGCTTGACCTTGAGCTTGAACCCTTCCAGCTTCTTTGCCTCGTCGGTATCGGCCAGCGCCTTCGCGACGGCAACCCAAGCGGCCTTGCGGTCTGTGGCCTTGCTGATGCTGGCGAGCGTCAGCTTCTTCTCGCTGTCGGTGGGTAGGCGGCTGAGTGTCGCGAGTGTCAGAGCTTCGAGAATCTCCGTGTCGCTCTTCTTCGCGGAAATCAGTTCACTCACCAACTTCTCGAGCTTGTCAGGTTGCGGCGCGGGCGGTGCGGGCGGCACTGGCGGATTCGGAATGACCTTTGGCTTCACATAAAGGGGGCGGTCAAAGGTTTTCTCGTTGGGCACCACGTACCAGAAGTTTTGCTTGAGCGTGGTTTTTCGCATTGGCGGCGCAAGCATTTTCTTCTTCCACTCTTCGCCGAGTCGTTTTTGAACCGCGGGGTCTTTCAGGAGCGTGTCGAGGAGCTTCTCGCGCTTCTTCGGGTCTTTGTCCTCGGTGAAGTATTTCAGTTCCAGCGCCGTCGGCCCGCTTCCGCGTGTGTCGGTCAGCACGCGCTTGAGGAACTCCGCGTCTGAGTCGTCGACAATCAAGTTCGACCAACGCTCAATAACGAGCTTGTCCCTCTGCTGGTTGTCGTCCACGAATAACCACAGGTGATCTTTCTGCTCCGCGTCTGGGTTAATCACAAACAGGTCGCCTTCATGGATGGTCAACTCGCCGGCGGGCAGTGTAATGAGCCGCCGATAGAGCTGCTGGGGCTGCTGGGCTGGCGTCTGCTTGACCCCGAACTCCTTGAGCCGGAGCTGGGTGATTTTGAGCTTGGCATCGGTGGTTTGGATGGTCGCGAGCAGTTGCTTGTCTTTGAAGTCCTTTTCGTCTCGCACGGTGAGCAGCTTCCCCTCCAGGGTGAAGGCGAGATCCACCGCTTCCACCAACTCCAGCGCGTCGGTGTCATCGGTGAGGAGGATGACGCGCGTTCCATCGGCGGACAGTTTCCCGCGGACGAGCTTGATGCGTTCTGGAGGCACGCCAAGTTTCTTTGCGAGGAACACGCGGACGTCATCGTCGTCCATCATCCACTCGATCACTTTCCCGCGTTTGTCGTCGTCCTTGTCGGAGATGAAGAACCACATTTCCAGAGGCGTCGCTGGGGTTCCGCGCACATCCAGGCACAACCGGCGCAGGAAAGTGGCGTCGTCGGGTTCGGGTTGCGCCTTCGGGGTCCGGCCAGCGATGTGTTTGTTGAATGTGTTGGGCTGCGCGGTCGGCGTGAACTTGGCGGTCTTGCCCGGCGCGGGTTGGTCGTCGGCGGAAGCCGGCATGAGACCCAGGCCGAGTCCAGTCGTCAGGACCAGCGCGGTCACGGCAAGTACCGCGACCGCCTTGAGTTTGGCGAGCATCATCATCCGCATTACCCCTTCGGAAAGTTGGACGGCGTGTTCGGACACGAGCGAGTTGACAGCGGCTTCGGTGGCTCCGACTTCGACCGCGCGCACCACACCAGCAGCCAGCGTGTGCGGAACGGCCGAGGCCGCGGCGTGAGTACCGAGCAAGCCCGCCAGCGCGCCGCCGGAGAGCGTCACCCCTCGGCGCGTGAGCCGAGCGGCAAGCGTGCGCCGCGCCGATGCTAATCGTGTGGCGAGCGTGGCTGGCGGCACGTTGAGGTGCTTCGCTACTTCGCGTTGCGGTCGCCCTTCGAGATCGCACAGGACAACCGGCAGACGGAGCTTGTCCGGCAGGCGGGCCAACTCCTCGTCGATGACCGGCTGAAGGTCGGCCCAGACGACAGGCGAACTGCTCGGTGCGGTCGGCTCGGGCATGACGTCCACCTGCTTCTCGCGAGACCGACGGCGGGCCAGAACCATTCGGGCCTTCAGCGCCGTCCGATACGCCACTCCATAGAGCCAGTTGCCCACTTGCTCACGTGGTCGCACGCTCGCGGCCCGTCGTGCCAGCACCAAAAACGTCGCCTGGAAAGCGTCGTCCGCGGTGGCGTGGTCATTCACCATTCGTCGGCACACGCCGAGCACCATCGGTCCGTGTCGGCGCACCAGTTCGGCGAATGCGTCGGCATCGCGTTCGGTGACGAACGAACCGAGCAGTTCGCCATCAGTGCGCGCGGCCGACTGACGAGCCAGGACAACCCGTCTCAGCGATGGCATCAAGCGGTTGGCTTGCCCGGTGGGCATAAGAGAGCCTCTGCATTGCACCAGATATGTGTGAGGCGGAGTCCTTCCACATCACACTCATTGTTCCGATCGCGGAAAAAACCGGACAGAGCTGATTTTTCCTGACGAACGGAACAAGCTCAAGCCGATGCGCATTATTCGATGCGGCTTGCGATCCGGTGTCACTCGCATCCGTCACTAACTATTGCCCGCGATCCCGGTCGCGCTCGGGCGACTTTTTCTGGGATTTGTTCGAGCTTAATCGCAGAAGGATGACTTTGAAAGTAGTAGGCGCACTCCGTGTGCCGCTCTTCGAGCGGCCCTCACGCTCCGCGTGAGGACTACTCTGAAGAACGCAGTCGAAGGGATTCACCGATGACTGACACTCGCCCCACTTGCCTTTCCGCGCGCGATTACTGTTTGCTTGGCGCGTTGAGTTTGGCTCTGTTCCTCATTTCCCCGCTGTTTGGCAAGACACTGACGGGTCACGAATCGGTGCTGGCTCAGAACAGCCGCGAGATGCTCGCGGATGGCGACTGGCTGGTGCCGAAGGTCGGCGGGCAGCCGTGGCTGGAACGTCCACCGGTGCCAGACTGGTTCATCTGTGGCGTGTACGCCATCGCCGGGACTTCCGCCAACGACAGTGTTGCGCGCCTGGCGGCAATCCTCGTTGCTATCCCCATTGTGCTGCTTGTCGCGAACACCGCAGCGCTCTTCTATGGTCGCGCTTCGGGGCTAATGGCCGGCGGGATCTTCGCGACGATGCACGAGATGTACTCCTACGCGAGCAACCCCGAAGCGGACATTTTCCTGTGCCTCATCGTGACCGCGACGGTGGCGGTATTCGCGCGACTGGAATTCGGCGCTCGCGCCAACCGCGAAGGCGAGTCGAGTTCGTTTTTCGGTTCGCGGCCGTGGATGGTGGTGGGTTTCTTCGCGCTCCTTGGCGGAACCAATCTGGCGAAGGGTTTGATCTTCGGAACCATGATGGCGGGCTTGCCGGTCGCGGGTTATCTGATGTGGAACCGGTCGTGGGGTCAGATGAAGCGCTACGTGTGGTTCTGGGGCTGGCTTGTTGCACTCGGTGTGGCGCTCGCGTGGCCGGTCGCGATGATCGCGAACTATCCCGAAATCCTTCAGTTGTGGAAGGAGCATTATTTCGGGCGGTTGAACAAGGGCTATCTCGCGGAGCCGTGGTGGTACTACGCGGTGAATGTGCCTTATGTACTCTTGCCCTGGACTCTCCCGGCGATCATCGGCTTGTGGCAAACTCGCAAGGCTGCGTTCGCCGGTCCGGGGCCGGAGCGGTTCCTGTGGTGCTGGGCGATTCTGCCTCCGATGGTGTTCTCGCTCTCTGATGGGAAGCATCACCACTACCTGTTGCAGTGCATGGCACCCTGGGCGATTCTCTCGGTCGGAGGCGCAAGCGCGATCTGGCGATTTTTCCGCGCGCGACTTCCTCAAAGATGGCAGACTCCGTGGCCCGCGACCATCTTGCTCGGCGGGACGCTCGCCGCGTTGCTCTTCGCGTATCGAGTGAAGATCGGCGGGCCGGAGTGGTTGGTTCCGGTGTCGGCCAGCGCAATGTTTGTGCTGGCGTTCGTGCTGGCGCGGTCGGTGATTCATCCGAACCCGCGCATTGCCTTCGGCGGCGTGTTGCTTGTGATTTCCGCGGCGTACGCGATCTGGACTTCGTACATCGGCGCCTACCGCGACTCGTACCGGCACGATACCGTGATGCTGCATCAGGCGGCCGAGATCGTTCCTTCCGATTCGATGCTTTACGTTCATTATGATTGGGCCAAGCCGCTGGAGACATTCTGGGTGCTTTATCACACTCCGCGACCCGGCACTCTCATCCGCGATGCGTGGGAGCTGCACGAGAAGTCTGGCGGGCGCGGAGAGGTGTTTGTGTTGGCTCGTCGGATGGACGCGGCAACGTTCGCCAGGTTTGGAACTGTGGAAGCAGTGATCGAGAGCGAAAAGACGCGCCTGGAACCCAGCGCGGAATATCGCAGAGTGCTCTATCGCATTACTCTCCACGACTCAATTCCGCCTCCTCCGCCGCAACTGCTTGCCCACACCCGCCGAACGCTGTGGTGAAGCCGTCTTTCAAAGTGGTCGGCATTCGCTGGGTGCCGTTGCCTTTGAAAGACGAAGAACGGCACCCCGCGAATGTCTACTCCGAGAGGGTCTCGGTTAAAAAGTCACATGAATCGGATTGGGATTGTGTTGAGTTTGAAAGACCCCTCACCCGCCGTTACGACTGACGCGAAGCGCCTCGCTTCGCGAATAGCGGCGGGTGAGGGGTCTTGAAAGCTCCACAAAACCCTCTCGCTTCATCTGTGACTCTTTAACGTAGACGCTCTACTACTTTGGAAACCCACTTCTGGAAGCTTCTTGACCGGTCGGATAAGCTGGGCGTGTCGGACACATCTCTCCACGAGTGTTCGCCATGCTATCGCTTACCGGTCGGCCGTCGCGATTGTGTTCGGGTCTCTCGCGCCGCGAGTTTCTTCGCGTCGGCGGGCTTGCTATTGGCGGGTTGAGCTTGCCGAGGTTGTTGGCAACGCCAGCGAATGGCAAAGCGCGCGCGAAATCCTGCTTGCTCATCTTCATGGACGGCGGGCCGAGTCATCTGGAACTCTGGGACTTGAAGCCCGATGCGCCGGTCGAAGTGAAGGGCGAGTTCAGGCCAATCAAGAGCAGTGTGCCGGGTCTGACGGTGGGCGAACTGCTTCCGCTCGTCAGCCGCGAGATGCATCACTTCGCGCAGGTGCGGTCGGTTCATCACGATGTCAACGACCACAACGCCGGCACGTTCTACATGCTCACCGGCAAGCACCCAGCCGACGGCTCAAAGTTCATTCAGGCCGATTCGATGCACACCTTCCCGCCGATCGGCGCGGTGATGGCGCATTTACGGCCGGTCGAGAAGGCGATTCCGCCTTATGTGCTGATGCCGGAGTTCCAGTGGAACAACGGGGTGGACATCGGCGGGCAGAAGGGCGGCTTCCTCGGCGCGAAGTGCGATCCGTTCTTGCCCGGCGATCCCAGCCTGCCCGACTTCGCGGTTCCGGGCCTTGACCTGCTTCCTGAAGTACCTGTTGATCGACTCGCGAAGCGAAATGATTTGCGACAGGCGCTCGACTCGGCCATTGCGAAGCGCGGAGATTCGCTTGCGGTCGAGCGCATGAACACGTTCCAGCAGAAGGCAGTGGAAGTGGTCACATCGCCCGATCCTCGCCGCGCCTTTGACCTGACGCAAGAACCGCCGAAGCTCCGCGAGCGCTACGGCACCGATCCCGGCAGCGACCGCGCGATTGAAGCACGCAAGTTCGGCGGGCTGCCGCACCTCGGCCAGACATTCCTGATGGCACGCCGACTGATCGAAGCCGGAGTGAGGCTCGTTACCGTGATGACAGGCCGGCGCATCGATCAAGCCTGGGACACGCACCGCGACCACTTCGGCCTGATGAAGCGTTCGCTCTGCCCGCCGTTCGACCGCGCTCTTTCCGCGCTCATCTCCGATATGCACGTTCGTGGACTGTTGGAAGAAACTCTCATCGTAGTGATGGGCGAGTTCGGCCGCACGCCGAAGGTTGGGCAAATCACGAGCGGAGCGGGAGCCGCGAAGAACAACGGCCGCGACCACTGGCCGTACTGCTACACGGTGCTCTTCGCGGGTGCTGGCATTCGCGCTGGCTCGATCTACGGCTCATCCGACCGCACCGCGGCGTATCCGCGTGAAAACCCAGTCGGTCCGGAAGACATCGCAGCGACGATCTACGAAGCGCTCGGCATCGACCCCGCGACCGAAATCCACGACGCGCAGAACAAGCCGTACACCCTCTGCACCGGCAAACCCATCAGGGCGCTGTTGGGTTGATTGTAGTCCTCACGCTCCGCGTGAGGGAAGGCACCTCACGCGGAGCGTGAGGACTACAATCGCTCTGTTGAGTTAGAATGGAGCCACGGAGGAACTGCACATGCCTATGCACGATTGGACGCGAATTCCGGCTGGGATTTACCACTCGTTTCACGGGCGGTGGATCTACGCGATGCACGACGCCCTCAATGGCGGATTGCTCCCCAAGGGCTACTATGCCCTCGCGGAGCAGATGACTCGCACATTCGGGCCGGACGTGCTGGCGCTTCAGTACCCACGCGACAACGGTTCAAACGGCAACGGCGCACCGCAAGTTTCCTCCGAACCGGGGGGCGTCGCGGTGGCGGTGGCGCGACCGAAATCGCAGATCGAAGCAAGGGAGAAACGAATTCCGCTTCCGCAGGGCCAGCGGCGACTCACGATTCGACACGTCAGCGATCACGAAATGGTCGCGCTCATTGAACTGGTTTCCCCCGGCAACAAGGCGAGCACGACAACCTTTGATTCATTCGTGAACAAGGCGTGCGGGGTGCTGATTGAGGGTATTCACCTCATCGTAATCGATCCATTCCCACCGACGAAGCGCGACCCGAACGGCGTGCATGCGGCCATCTGGGAAACGATGACCGGCAAACCGTTCACGCTTCCGTCGGGCAAGCCGCTGACGGTCGCCGCGTATTGCTCCGACGACGAACTGACCGCGTTCGTCGATCCGCTCGCGGTCGGCGAGGTACTCCCCGACAAACCGCTGTTCCTCAACACCGAACGCTATGTCAACGTGCCGCTGGAATCAACCTACATGGCCGCATGGCAGACATTCCCGGCCGAATGGCGCTCTGTCATCACCGGCGGGAGCGCCTGACCATGTCCGACGAAGCCGCGTTCCTGCGCGCGATCCAGGCAAACCCTGCCGACTCCACCGCAAAGCTCGTCTACGCCGACTGGCTCGACGAACACGGCGAACAGGAACGAGCCGAATATGTCCGAGACTTCGCTCGCCGTGATGGCACTTACAAGCCGCCAATGCGATCGCATGTAGCGCCCCTCTCCCTTCGCGGGCCGTGGCTTGACCTGTTCCACAACCGTGTTCCGCTTTGGGATCCAGTTACGCGGAAAACAGCGTGAAGAGAAAAGTCAACGGCACCCAGCGAATGCCTACTCCTTTGAAGACAGCAAGAACGGCACCCAGCAAATGCCGACTGCTTTCAATGATTCTGGCCAGCGCGGGTGTGGTAATGGATTCTGGCGTTGAGCGCGATTCACCCAGCCGGCTAACGCCGGCGGTTCGACGGGCTTTGGCGAACCGCTGGCGTCAGCCGGCTGGGTTGCTTTAACAACCAGATTCCCTTACTGCACCCGCCAGCGCTCTGCTCCTTCCCCCATCTGAGTCTGCGTGGTACACTGAGTTTCACTTTTCCGTTACCGCCTTTCGTCTTCGCGGAGGAGTGGCGATGCCGACCTCCGATTCGCCGAGTGGTGGACCGGGTGGGCGGCTTCGTGCGCGTCGAGAGCGAGATCGGCGTGGGCACGGTCTTTCGCGTGTTCCTCCCATGTGTGACCAGCGAGTAAGAGAGCATCCAGATTGGGAGCACTTACTCTAAACTCCGCTGTGACGAGAGTTTCATTTTGAAACGACACTCCTCATCGGATCAAGGCGACTGGCTTGTGGCCTTCCGCGTCTATCGCTACAATTCCCGTTTGGTTGGAGGCTAAGTGCTGCGTTTGCGACCGCACGTTTCCCGTGCGGTTCGGGCAAGCGTCGCGGGTGCAAGAACCTGTTTTCCTGATCTTGTCACGAGAGGTTCGCGAGCGAGTTTCGGCGAGGTGAAGCGCTTTCAAGTTTCGCAATCGTCACTGTGGGAATGCTCTCATGGCGTGGTTATTTGGTCTACTTCTTCCAGTCGCACTCATGGGCGCGGGGGTCATCGCAAAGAAACTGATTAGCCCGTCGGCAGAATTTGATTGGCCCGATGCATACCTCGGTCCAGAGTTTACACTCGCAACAGCGACGATCTGCGCCATTAATTATGTTGACTTAGAGAGGCTCGATAGACGGGCTGAGGTGGCGAAAGAGGAAGCGGCTCAACGTCTCAAGGAAATCGATGAGGAGATCGCGAAGGGCGCGAACATCAACAGCCCGGCGATAGTCCAACAGAAAACGAAATGGGCGGAGAAGAACGACGTGCAAGACGAGTTGCTGAAAGAATACCGTCATGAAAAGAGCGGTACGTTCCTCTGTCTGATGTTCGCTGGGTTCAGTTACCTTGGCATTGGCTTAGCTCACAGGAACTGGGAATTGCACACCGATGTCTCACCAGAACTCCACCGAAAACGGTTACTGTATCTGGTCGTGGTGAGCGATGTGGTTGGGATGCTCGGCATGTTCATCTATTTACTTGGTGTCAAAGGTATTCATTAATTAGGAGGAGGAGATGAGTCCAACCGGAAGACAACGAGTGTTCGTGACTGGGGTAATTGTGGCTTTGCTCAGCGCTGGAATTGCTGCCCTTGGACTCGTGACCTCTACCATCGAGGTGGCCGCAGGATGGTCGATGGGACTATTCACAGTCGCAACTGTTGGCATGGGGATCGCGGTCGCAATCATGGCACTTGGTACGGCTGCGAAGCCCGGCAAAGCACGATTTGGGACTGAATCAAAACGGGTCGCGGATGAGTCCAAGTTGATCCCGGTAGCTGAAGGGGATGGTCTGCCGCCAACAGGAGCAGAAGGTGAAGTGGGCACAGAGGCGCACCCGACCCAAGATCGTTCCAAACTGACTCCTATCGAAGCTCAATAAGGAAGATGCGCCACCATGCCGGTTTACTGCGTGAGTTACGATCTCAAAGGGGAGAATCGGAATTACCTCCCCTTGTTTGCCGTCTTGCAGCAATCTTCTCGTTGGTGGCACTATCTCGAATCCACTTGGTTGATTTCAACCAATGAATCGCCTCAACAGCTGTGGGAGCGAATCAGGCCGACGATTCAGGCAAGGGATTTCCTTCTGATCATTGAAGTCCGGGATAACATAAGCGGTTGGCTTCCAAAGGATGCCTGGGAGTGGATTCACACGAACGTGCCGCGACCACCATAACAACTCTTCACGTCATTGCCAGCGCATCGCGAACAACTGGCACGAAGAGTGAACGGATAGCCGCTCTGCACCGCGCTGACTCGTTTGGTTTTGTCACTTTCGTTTCAACACAAACTTTGGAAGCAAAACCAACTCGGGGAATCACACAATGAAACAACTCCTCACACTCACGGCTCTGCTCGTCATGTGGTCGGGGTACGCAGCCGATCCAGCGCCCAAAGTCGGAACACCGGTTGCGAATGTTGGGATTGTGTCGGTCGATCAGAAGTTCGTGTTCCTGCCAGCGAAGGAAGGCGGCATCGAAGCGATTGAGCTTGCGACCGGCAAGGTAGTCTGGACGAACAAGGCCGGCGCGAAGTTGGCCGGCGCATCGGACAAGCTGGTGTTCGCGTGGACGGGCGAAGCGAAGAAGGCGAACGAGTTCCGCCTATTCGCAATGGACGTGACAACCGGCAAGACCGTCGGCAAGTCGGACCCGATTGCAATGCCAGGCTGGGCAACGACGGCGAAAGTTCACGGCCGCACGTTCCGCACCGCCGCGAAGACCGATGGTGAAGGCGCGGTTGTGGTGTGGGAGGCGGGAGCGTTCTACGCTGGCGGTGCAGCTCCAACGCCGGAGATTATTGCAGCGGCCAAGAAGAACGCAAACGGAGTTGCGAAGATCGACTTCAAATCGGGGAAGGTGACAAACGAGAATCGCAAGCCGAAGGAAGACGAGTTCAGTTCCAGTCCGTCCGGTGCGTTGCATCTGATGGCAGCCGGTTACGAGTTCCGCGTCAGCGAACAACTTCCCGGATTAAAGCCCGGCGCGCTCTCGAAAGTCACGTTGACCGTTCTCAAGGACACCAAGCCAGTGTGGACCCGCGAACTGGCCGGCAATCCGTTCAGTCCACCACCCCCTTAGTCAGTAATCAGTAGACCGCATTCACGATAGGGGCGAGTTCGTAGGATGTCGTGACGACTCTGACCACCCAGGATCCGTGCAATGATCGCGCGTCTGGACCACCTGCGGA
>JAKEEV010000367.1 GCA_022616395.1 Planctomycetia bacterium
AGGGTAGCGTTTCTGTGGAGTCCTGGCCTGCGACCTCGTCCAAGAGCAGGAAGTTGGCTGAGGTGGGCTGAAAACACCATGCCCTCTCCCCTCTCCCAACTTGATACTCCTGGTCAGGGAGCGGGTGTGCTTTCCTGTGAAGACACCCGCTCCCTCACGGTCGCGGTTCACCAAGAGTCTCGCCGCTCTCGCGGCGACCACTCGCGGGCTACACTACAGACCCGCTCGCGCGTGAGCGAACTCACACTGGAGGAACCGGGCGAAGTCTTCGTCCGAGAGAACCGGTTGCGCGCCAGTGGTGTCGAGTGGAGAATCGAGTTTCACCCACGTCTTGCAACCGGCGAACTCCGGGCGCTCGATCACGACCGCCGATTCGGCGAGCCGAAAGACACGCACCGCGAGCACGAACAAGCCCGGCGCGCGATACGCGAATCGCTGCTTCACCACCTCCGGCGTCCACGCATGTAAAGTGTTGAGCGCAAGAGCAGTTTCCAGATTCGTGATTCGCGCAACAGACTCGACACGGACGAAATGCGTTAAACAGATGGTGCCGTCCGCCGGTTTGTCAGCTTCAGCGACATCGAACCGGTCGTAAAACTCCGGCTTCACGCTGGCTCGGTGTTCGTGGAAGTAAGTGGGGTAGAGCAGGAACTCGGAATGCTCCGGTCGGAACGCGCCGCCCTCCTCCGCGATCCCGCCCTTGCGCAGAATCAGCGACTGCTTGCCCGCCGCAAGCGCGGAACAGATCACCGCCCACTCTTTGAACGCAACCGAGATCATTCTGTTCACTCCGCTTCTCTTTGTGTCGGCTTTTCGGACAGTCAGAGACCCAGATACCCAGATGCCCACTTCTTGAATTTGGGTATCTGAGGTCAACGTCACACACGTTCGTGTTTCTGACTGCGAGTCATGAGGTCTTGCACCGCGGCCATCGGAGGTTTCCCTTCGTGCAACACCTGATACACGCCGGTCATGATCGGTGCATCGAGGCCAGTTCGAGTCGCGCGTTCGTGAACACTTCGACTCGTGAACACGCCTTCGGCCACCTGAGGACCGGCGAGCACATCAGAGACTGATTCTCCCTTGCCCAGTCGGTAGCCAACACGACGATTGCGCCCGTGCGGACTGAAGCAAGTGGTGATGAGGTCTCCGGTCCCCGCGAGGCCGGAGAAGGTTGCCGGTTCCGCTCCGTGAGCGACTCCGAAGCGCGTCATCTCGACCAGTCCGCGAGTCAGGAGCGCGGCCTTCGCGTTGTCGCCAAAGCCGAGGCCATCGCACACGCCCGCCGCGATGCCGATCACGTTTTTGAGCGCGCCGGCCAACTCCACACCGACAAGATCGCCATTGGTATACACGCGAAAGCGGTCGGTGCCGAAGCGCTGTTGCACCCACGTCGCCAGTCCGCCGTCTGAAGCCGCCACAACCACCGAGGTCGGCATTCCGCGAGCGACTTCCTCCGCATGACTCGGCCCACTGAGCACCGCGACCTTCTCTGTGTTGAGTAACGCGCCGATGATCTCTGACGGCCGGCGGAATGTCGCGATCTCTAGCCCCTTCGTCAAGCTCACGATGGGCGCATCCTCCTTGCGAACCGTAACGAACCGCGCGAGGGTATCTCGCAGATAAGTTGTTGGAATTGCAGTCACCCAGCAATCGGCAGCTTGCACCGCGTCGGCTGGGTCAGAGGTAATTTGAATCGAATCGGGGATTCGCACACCGGGAAGGAGTCTCATGTTTTCGCGCGATTGGCGCAGTTGATCCGCGTTGGCCGAATGCGCGCTCCAGAGCCGAACGCGATGCCCGGAGTTTTGCGCCAAGAGCACCGCGATTGCCGTCCCCCACCCGCCGCTTCCGAGAACTGCAAATGTTGTTGCCATGCCGTTCCAACCCAATGCGCCGGAGTCTCTTCGCGCCCCGGTACATCTTATCCAGTCGCATGCCCAAACCGCGCCGGTTCCCGGCTCGCGGTGAAGCAACGTCTTCGCGCGCGCCGATTTAAGTTAAGCGAAACGTTCCGGGAGCTTGATGTGTTCTGGCGAGTTTAGGGGAACTCGCAGAGTTTAGGGGAATCAGTGCCCGGAACGTCAACGCACGGAGGAAGCATATGGTTACGCGGTTAAAGATCTTCACTCCACCGCCCCAGGAGATGGACGAACTGCCCGCCGAACCTGACGTGCGCGTCCGTCTCGGCGATCTGCTTCCACTGGTTGCAATGGCCCAGCGAATGAACTTCATCTGGCTCAAAGATTTCCTCGACGACGAAGTGGCGATCAGCACCGACCTCTACGAGGTGATGCAGGCGTTCCAAAGCAGCCGACCCACCAGCGCGTGACCAGGCGAACCCCGCCCGCAAGGGCGGTGGGTACCCGCTGCCCTCGCGGGCAGGGTTCACCAACACCCACCGCCCTTGCGGGCGGGGTTCGCCAACCTACTCGTCGTCCTTCAACAACTCCGGTTTTCCGAACTGGCTGAGATCGACGCTGCCGCGCAGTTCTCCCTCGGCGAGCTTCAAGCGGTTCTCCAGTTCGCGCAATTTCAACTGAATCTGTTCGAGCTTGGTCGAGGCATCATCGCGCACGCGATAGCGTGGCACTTCGGGATAACCAAGATGCCTCTGAAGCGCAGCGAACAGGTACATCGGATCGCGTCCGCGGCTGGCCTTGGCAATCTTCCCCTCCTTCTCTCCGAACAACGGAACTCGTGCCGGCTCAAACTTTGGGTTGCTGCGCCGGTGTTCGATGACGTAGAGTTCCGAGCGGATGTACACGAGGTCGCAGAAGTCGACCGCGCCGACCTGCTTTCGGAGCGTATGGAAGTATTCGCGCCAGAGGTCATCGTAGAAGGGGTCCGCGGCCATCGCGTCGAGGCCATCGAGATAGCCGAGCCGGTTGCGCGAGAGCGTTTCAAACTGGTAGACGAACAACCCCGGCTTCGTGGGCTTCTCGGCACGATAGGCGGCCTCGCGTTCGAGCACTAGAAACGCGGTCGGCATCGGGAACCGCGCCTTCTCGTCCTCGGCCTGGTCAACGACGAACGTCTGGAACGCGGTGAAGTAGTGAGGAAGTTTGCCGAATCCGCTGGCGACAAGCCCGGTGTGTTTCAGTTCCGACGCGAGGAACTGCACCGCATACGGCAAGCGCGTGCTGGAAAGAAGTTCGTCCCCAACTCGCTGGAAGATGTCCTGGGCGGGCTGGTTGTCAGCGAGTCGTTCGCGAACGATGCGGAAGAGATACGCCTGTTCGACGTACTCGTCTCGGTCGAGCACAGTAGCGGTTGTCATGGCTTCCAGTGTAACCGGGCGAACGCTGAGCGTAAAATGTGACCCATGTCGCAACTCACCCCTTCAGAGAACGCCGCCGGACCGCGTTCATTTCTTCTCCGCGTGTTCGCGGGGACTGTCGGGCTGTTCGCGGTGTGGCAACTCGTCTATCTTCCCGCCGCGAACTTGATTGACTTCGTTCCAAGACGCCAGAACGGGCCGGACTTAGAACCGATCAAGGACGGTTACCAGAAACGCGGATCGTTCACCACGGCAGAACCGCTTCAGCGCGCTGCGGAGTATACCGGTGACGCTCTGGATTTCTGGACGGAACTCACCGGGCAAGAGCAAGGGTGGTCGTTATTTGCGCCCGGCACTCCACCGCATTCGGTATTCATCGCGACCGAGTTTCGCTTCGCGGATGGAAGGAGTGACACCGTATTGTCACAGTTCGAGCCACTCGACAAAGTGAACCCACCGATCCGCGCTCCGCTGATTCATGACAGACCGATGAACTTCGAGGTGCATTTCATTTACCCGGTGTGGTTCGCGTCGCCGGAAATGGTCGAGAAGTTCCCCGACTCATTCCGAGACGTACCGAACGAAGTCCGGGCGTGGAGAAAGCAGATTCGAGCTTATCTTTCGTGGCAACTGAAGCGATACCGCGCTGCGAACCCGGAACGCGGAACGCCAAGCGAAGTAATTCTCAAACACCGCTACATCCCGACACCCAAACCGGGCGAACGCGGCTGGACTCAGCCAGTTTCCGAGCGACCATACGCCCACTGGAGACTCTCGGACGATTCGCTCTCCGCCTACGACATCGTGAACAAACAGTTTGTTTTGGTGGAGGCGAAGCCATGAGTGATGCGCGACTCGTCGGCGTGCAGCCGTGGTTCCCGTGGCCGTTTTCGCGCTGGAAATGGTGGACCGAGCTGATTCCAGCCGAGCGAGTCGCGGCTTTGCGAATCGCAACGGCACTTGTGCTGATCCTCGACATTCTCGTCGAGTATCTTCCTCACTTCTCGATTTACTTCTCACCCGATGCACTCGGCGGTCGCGATCTCTTTGCGGGTCGATTCCGTGACGATCACTTCTACTGGTCGGTGTTGCGCTGGCTCCCGGACTCGTGGGGTCCGCAATTTGTCTTGGGCGTATGGCTTGCTTCGGCGCTTGCGCTTCTCGTCGGCTGGCGACCACTGCTAAGCGGACTGATCGCGTGGGTGTGTGCGGTGTCCGTGTGGAACATCAACCTCGGCATTAACAACGGAGGAGACCGATTGCGGAACACGCTTCTGCTGATGGTCGCGGTGAGCTGTTCGGGCGCGGTGTGGGGCGTCTCTTCGGTGCGCAGAGGAGCTGCTTCACGTGACGTGCTCGTTCCCGGCTGGCCGGTGAAGATTCTCTTCGTGCAACTGGCGGTGATGTACTTCTTCAGCGGTTGCTACAAGATCGTCAGCCCGCTGTGGCAGAGCGGATATGTGATGTACTTCGCGTCCCACGATCTGGCGTGGTCGCTCTATCCGGGTGTCGCGGCTCGCTTGCCGGTGTGGTTCCATCAACTGACCGCGTGGATAACGCTCGTGTGGGAACTCGGCTTTCCCATTCTCGCGGTGCTCAAGGGAACTCGCGCGGTGACACTCGCACTTGGCGTGATCTTCCACCTGGGAACGCTCTTCACGCTCGAAGTCGGTCACTTCGCGCTCTACTCGATTGCGATTTACGCCGCGTTCGTGCCGTGGGAGAGATTCCGTAGGACAGGCTGGACACCTGTCTTGATGTAGGACAGGCATTTTGCCTGTCTCTTTCCAATGACAGGCTGGAAGCCTGTCCTACAGCTGTACCGCCTTCTTGATTGCTTCAACCAACTCGTCTTCCTGTCGAGCGAAGACGCAGCGCAGATCGAGCAACACGCGCTCATCTTGCACGCGGCCGACTACCGGCGGTGTGCCGGTGCGTAGTCGAGTGGCCAGTTCCGATTCGCTCAATCCGTTGGCGGCGATGGCGAGCACTGTTGTCGGGACGCCAACATCAGGAAGCGATCCTCCACCGACATACGCCACGTCTTCGCGCACACCCACTGTCAGCCCACCAAGCGCGCGCAGGCGAGTGGCGAACAACTCGCTTCTCCGGCGCAACTCCGCGAGTGGAGTCGTGAGCATCCGGAGCGTGGGCACTTCGCGAAGTGCCTGCTGCGGATCGCGATAGAGTCTCAGCGTTGCTTCGAGAGCCGCGAGGGTCATCTTGTCGAGCCGGAAGGCACGCATGAGCGGGTCTTTCTCAATCTTCTGAATCAACTCCGCGCGTCCGGCAATCACTCCGCATTGCGGACCACCGAGCAACTTGTCTCCGCTGAAAAGAACCAGATCCGCGCCGGCCGCGATGCCCGCCGACACAAGCGGTTCGCCGGGCAACTCGAACGGCTCAAGGTCAATCGCTTCCCCGCTCCCCGCGTCATCAATCACCGTGAGCTTGTGCTTACGGCCCAGTTCCACCAGTTGCTCAAGCGGAACCGCCTTCGTATATCCGCGCACACGGTAGTTGCTGGCGTGGACGCGCATCAGAGCCGCTGTGTTCGAGCCGATGGCTCGTTCGTAGTCGGAGAGGCGCGTGATGTTGGTGGTTCCCACTTCGCGGAGTGTTGCTCCGCTGACTACCATCACTTCCGGAATGCGGAAACTGCCTCCGATCTCGACTAACTGCCCGCGAGAGACAACAACTTCCTTCCCCGCCGCGACCGAGCGAAGCGCAATCACTGTCGCCGCGGCGCAGTTGTTCACCGCGGTGGCGCTCTCGGCTCCTGTGATGGCCTTTAGCCCGGCTCGAACGCTGTTCTGCCGACTGGAGCGCTTGCCGGTTACAAGATCGAGTTCGAGATTGAGATACCCGCGCGCGGCTTCGTACGCGGCTCGCGCTGCGTCCTCGTGAAGTGGAGAGCGACCGAGGTTGGTGTGAAGGACAACGCCGGTAGCGTTGATAATGGGTCGCAGTGTTGGTGTCGCTTGTGCATCGAGCGCCGCGACCACTTCAGCGGCGAGCGCGTCAATGTTCCCATCGAACTGTTCGCCAGCGGTCAGTCGAGATCGCAGCGCATCAAGCGCGTTC
The DNA here is from genome assembly GCA_022616395.1 of Planctomycetia bacterium. Classification (GTDB taxonomy): domain Bacteria; phylum Planctomycetota; class Planctomycetia; order Gemmatales; family Gemmataceae; genus Gemmata. The sequence continues at coordinate 6,365 of JAKEEV010000367.1, forward strand.
CGCGCTGCGGCAGTGATAATCGCTTGCGGATGCCGCTCGCGCGCCGCCAACAGCGCGGGCGCGGCGAGCAACTTGGTCATCGAGGGGAGTTCGCGAAACGGATTCTCGCTCATGAACCCAGTTTACGCGAGATTGAGCGCAGTTACCCTTCCGTGTTGCCCGCGTTGAGTACGCGGACAATCTCGTCGGGCCGGTAACCGGCCGCGACCATCGATTGCTTGAGCGTTGCGTTTCGGTCGGCGACTCGGATTTTTCGCCACTGTTCGGCGATGGTCGCGACGATGAGCCACAGCGCTCCGCCGCCGAAGGTGAATGTGACAAACAGCACTGCAACCAGATCCTTGGCGATGGCTTCTTCGATCAACATGGGACACCTCAAAGGGTGGTTCCAACATGCGATTCGTCGGTCGGGAGCGCGGATTTTACTTCCTGGAATGATTCTCCCCACTTCCCCAACCGTTGGCAACCGCTCGTTTGCAACAGACGGCCTTGAAGCGAGCCCACCCAGCCGGCTGACGCGGGCGGTTCGACAACGCCCC
>JAKEEV010000368.1 GCA_022616395.1 Planctomycetia bacterium
CCATCGAAGAAAAAAGACAATGCGCTGGAGAACATCCTGTCCATTATGAAGGAGACAGTCGGCAAGCAGTTCGACGAGATCAAAGAGCGCCTGGAAACGATCATCAAGCTCCTCGAAGACGCCGGCGGCAAAGTGTGAGCGCCAAATCGGAGCCGCGACCGTCAGGGAGCGATTCAGTAAGATCGCTCCCTGACGGTCGCGGCTCTGATTATTACACCGTGTCTGGGTCGATGCCGAGTTCGCGAAGCTTGGCGGCCAGCTTCGCGGCTTGCTCTTTGGCTGCTTCAGCACGTTTCGATTCTGCTTCGGCTCGCTGTTGTTGCTCCGCGGCGGCACGTTCAGCGGCTTCGCGTTCCGCGGCTTGTTCTTCCACTGTACGAAGCGGGCGACCATCGCCTCCGAAGACCGTGAGTTGCCCCTTGTTGAGAGCGAAGCGAAGACCCGTTCGCGGGCTGACGTAACCGTTGACTTCCTCGATGCGAACGAGCTTCTCGCCCTCACGCCGGTATGCCTCCGCATACATCGGAAACTCCGGGTAGAGGATGTAATACTCCTCCGCGCCGTACTTCTCGTAGAACTTGAACTTGTCTTGCATCTCGTCGTAGCGGTTGTTCGGCGACCACACCTCGAAGACAACTTGCGGGAAGACACCTTCCTCCTCCCACACCTTGTAGCTTCCACGATCCTGCTTCGGTCGCCCGAACGCAACGTACACATCCGGCGCTTGCCGAATCTTCGCATCGCCTTCGACCGGGTAGATGAGGTGGTTCCCGGCCACGAAGATATTCGGATCGTTCCGGTACTGCCCGATAAGGTTCCCATACAGCAGGAAAATCCATTTCATCTGGCGGGTGTTGTCGGACATGGGCAACCCGTCGTCGTCGGGGTAATGGATAACGGTCACGGACTTCGGCGGAATGGCTGTCGCAGACATGGCAAGCGCCCCAGAATGTGCGATGACGCGTTCAGTATGCCGAAAACGGGACGGAAGCGGAAGTGCGAACGGGCGGAGTGCGTAAATGTGTGTTCAAGCCTCCGAGCTACGACCGCTTCTTGGCAGAAGGAGTTTTTGGTCGCGTCTTCTTGGTCCCCGCTGATTTCCTCCGTGCCTCGGAGCGAAGGCGTCCGAGATTGGGCGAATTGCATTTCCTCTTTCGCCGCTTCGGAGTCGCTTCGCCCGCCACTGTCGTTTTCTTCTTGGGTGCCATCACACCAGTTCCTTGATTGGCGTGGGGTCGTCGAGAATCGGGTGTGGGCGGCCGGTGTGGTCCTTGAAGGTTAAGTTCGCGTCGATGCCGAGTTGATGGTAGATCGTCGCGAGGAGCGCCTGCGGCTTGAGAGCGCGTTCGACGGGGAATTCGCCCTTCGCGTTGGTCTTGCCGACCACAACACCCGGAGTGATGCCTCCACCTGCGATGAGCGCGGAGATTGCGTTCCCCCAGTGGTCGCGACCCGGCACTGCGATACCCGGTTGGCCGTTGTTGATCTTCGGCGTGCGGCCAAACTCGCCCATCACCACAACCAGCGTGTTCTCAAGTAGCCCGCGATCTTCCAGATCATCAAGAAGCGCGCTGACGGCCTTATCGACCACCGGCACCTTCGCTCCGTGTGCCTTCTCAATCGAACTATGATCGTCCCAGTGAGGCATGTCAACCGTCACGAACGAAACTCCCGCTTCCACCAACCGACGAGCCATCATCGTGTATCGGCCCCACGGTCCCGGTCCGTAGCGGTCGGCGGCTTTTGGGTCTTCCTTATCAATGTCGAAGGCTTCGCGAGCCGCGCTGCCGGTCATCATGTCGAGAGCCTTCAACTGGAACTCGTCCATCGTCTTCATGACTCCGCTGGAGTCGATGTCGCGTCGAGCGGTGTCGAACTGCTTCAGGAGCGAAGCCCGCCCGCCCTCGGCGGATGAACCGAGCGTCGAGAGCCACTTCGGTGATCGCACTCGGCGCGTGTCGGATGCGCCCAGATACTTGTTGTCGCGATCCACATCGAACGGGTTGTACGCAGCGCCAAGATAAGCCGCGCCCATGTAGCCGGGGAACAGGTAGATCGTTTCCGCCGAGGGCAGGCCGACGTAAGCGGGGAGTTGCGGGTTGTTCGAGCCTTTCAACTTCGAGACGAACGAACCAACCGAAGGATACTTCTGAGTCTGGTTGAGCGCGTTGGAACCGAGCCGACCGGTGGTCATCCAGTGAGCCGCCGCGAAGTGGTCGCCGTTGTCGTGGTGCAGCGAGCGGACGAGCGAGAGCTTGCTGAACCGCTTCGCCACTTCCGGCATCAGCGCGCAGACGAACACGCCCGGCGAATTGGTTTTGCACACATCAAACGGCCCGCGATACTCCGCCGGTGCATCCGGCTTTGGGTCGAATGTTTCGATGTGACTCGGTCCGCCATCGAGCCAGATGAGGATGACGGACTTGTTGTTCGCGGAACTACCTTGCGGTGGCTGTGAAGTGCTCGCGGCCTTCACACGCAAGTAATCCGACAACGCGAGACCAGTGAGTCCGAGAAACCCGGCTTTCAACGCAACTCGGCGGGTGTAGCCAGCGGAAGAGGTGGACATGGGTGATCCTGGACGCGGAATAGTGGTGGGACTAACTGTTGGTGGGTGTGAATAGTGTACCTTGAACCGGGGCCAAATGCCTACCCGAAACTTTTCGGCGCGTGCGGAGTTCAAGAACAGTTCCTATAATGTCGTTCGTCATCCAACTTCTATTCTTTTTGGCCTCACAACCGCCCGGTGAGCCTCATCATGACCAACTCGCAAGATGCGCTCCTCAATACTTCGGACTTCATCCCAACTACCAACCGAGCCGACCCGTGGGCCGTCCTGGAAACTCTTCTCCACGCTCTCACTTCCATCACCAGCGTGACTCAGGCAGTCAAGGCGACGGTCGAGTCTGCCCGAGCCGCGGTCGCGGCGGATGTCGCGTTCTGGTACTCCAAGCAAACCGGCAAGGCGAGCGTACTGGCCGGTGAAGGCTCCTACGACATCGACCGGTGTGCGGCGTTCGCCCGAAAACTGTTGGAGAAGCTCTCGGAAGAACAGGAAGTGCTCGCGTGGACCAACCTCAAGCCCAGCGACTCGGCACCGGTCGCAGCGCTTTTGGCGCGCGCGCCCCGTTCGAGCGGTTCACTCGTCGCATTGCGATTTTCCCCCCGCGAGGAGTTCGACGGCGGAGACATCAAGGCTGTTCGGCTGGCGCTGAAAATCCTTCTGACTCAGCGGGCGCAATCGCAGGCCGGGACCAAGCAACTGCTCCTGGGACTGCTCCACAGCCTCACTGCGGTCATTGACGCGAAAGATCCGTACACCGCCGGGCATTCCGAACGAGTCGCCCGAATCTCATCTCTGATCGGCGAGAAGATGGGGCTATCTCAGTCAATCGTCGGCGACCTTTATCTGGCGGGCCTCTTGCACGACATTGGCAAGATCGGCATTCCGGACGCGGTGCTCATGAAGCCGGGCAAGCTGACGACCGAGGAGTTCGACGAGGTTCGCCAGCATCCGGTGATCGGAGACCGGATCGTAGCGAGCATCAAGCCGTTCGACCGATTGCGTTCAGCGGTGCGATCACACCACGAACGGCACGACGGCACGGGCTACCCCGACAAACTGGCCGGCGAAGCCATCCCGATACTCGCGCGCGTCATTTCAATGGCCGACGCGGTGGACGCGATGATGTCTCCTCGGCGCTATCGGCCAGCGCTCAGCCCGCTCGCCATCGATGCGGTCATCGAGCGCGAAACCGGCCAGCAGTTCGCCCCAGACGCGGCCGCGGCGTTCCTCGCGGTGCGCGAAAAGGTGTACCCACCGATCTACCAGAAGGGCATCGGCGACTCGGCTTATCACGCCATCGAGAATATCGTTGAATCACTCACCGAAACCGGCCAGATCGCGCTGCCGCCCGGTCATCAGTGAGCAGTTATCAGTAATCAGTTATCAGTCATCAGTTTCCAAGGAAGAGTGGCGAACACTGATAACTGAAAACTGATAACTGATTACTGATTACTGATCACTGCTCACTGATTCCACTCGCCTTCCCCGCTTCCGCCGGTTAGAATCCTTACCACATCCCGATGGCTGAGGCTCGCTCCCATCCTGCTACCGGCGACCGCCGTTTCGTTGTTCGTCTACCGTTCCTGATTCTGTTCGGCTTGACCGTTCGCCTACGGTCGCAAAGCCGCCGTATGAGAGTTTTCGCATGTCCGATCCCCGCACCAGCGCGCAAGGTGTGCTGGAGATGCATCCCAGAGGGCACGGGTTCCTTCGTAACCCGGCCCGCCACTATGCGCCCACACCCAACGACGCTTCCGTACCAGCGCCGCTCATCGAGCGATTCAACCTGGCCGAAGGCGTCATGCTTTCCGGCTCGCTAGAACCTCTGCGGCGAAACTCCGGTCCGCGTCTGGCGACCATCGAACGGATCGAAGGCGATGACCCAAAGGCGTTCAAGCGCCGAAACTGGGACGAACTCACCGCGGTCGATCCGACAAAGTGGATCAAACTCGAAACAGGCGCCGAGCCGCTCACGACTCGCGTGATGGACCTGTTCACGCCAATCGGGATGGGTCAGCGCGGATTGATCGTCGCCCCTCCGCGAACCGGCAAGACGGTTTTGCTCTCGCACATCGCGCAAGCGGTCACCGTGAACTACCCGGCGATGCACCTGATGGTGCTTCTCGTCGATGAGCGGCCGGAAGAAGTCACCGAGATGAGGCGAACGGTTGGCCGCAAGAGCACCGAGGGCGAACTTCCCGCGGGAACTCCCGCTTTGGTCGAAGTGATCGCATCGAGTTCCGACCGCGACACGGCCAACCACATTCGCGTGGCGGAACTGGTCCTGGAACGTGCCAAGCGCTTAACCGAGCAAGGTCGAGACGTGTTCGTTCTGCTCGATAGCCTTACGCGGCTCGCTCGTGCTTATAACAAGACGGCCGGCAGCGGGCGAACCATGTCGGGCGGCGTGGACTCGAAGGCTCTGGAAGTGCCGAAACGACTCTTCGGTGCCGCTCGCGCGTTCGAGGAAGGCGGCACGCTCACCATCATGGGCACAGCTCTGATCGAGACCGGCTCGCGCATGGATGAAGTGATCTTCCAGGAGTTCAAGGGCACCGGGAACATGGAGTTGGTGCTTAACCGGCAGCTCGCGGATCGCCGAATCTACCCCGCGATTGATCTGGGCGCTTCCGGCACACGCAAGGAGGAGCGATTACTGTCGCCGGAGACTCTGGAGCAAGTCACGCTCTTACGCCGGAGCTTGATTCAACTCAAGCCGGTCGAAGCGATGGAAGGGCTGGTGAAGCAGATGTCGAAAACCAAGTCCAACGCCGAGTTTTTGGCGATGATGGGCAAGTTCGGGAAATGAGCTAGCCGTAAGGCCGACGGGTGAAAGCGCAGTACCATCGGGCTAACGCCTAAGCAGTTGGCCGGAGTTGTGTGACATTTTTTCACGAGCCGCGACCGCCAGGGAGCGGGAAAGCCAAACCGCTCCCTTGCGGTCGCGGCTCGTGAAAACCTTACAAACCTCCCTGGCCAAGTGCTTAGCTCACTTCGCTTCAAGCGGAATTGTGTTTGGGCCGGCCTTCACTTCGACCTTCAGCGGGGTCCTGGTGGCCGTTTGGTAGTCGGCTGGCACGCGCGAGGGTTTCTCCGCCTCCCCTTGTTCGGCTCGTCCGACATTCAAATCGGTGAGGGTAACCACATACCAGCCAACAGTGGCTCCGGCTCGCCCATCGTCGGTCTTGAGTGTGTACTTGCCATCGGGACCGGTCACGCCGATGGCGCTCGGTCCGGTTCCGCCCTTCGCCGGATCGGGCGAGAACCGCACTTCGATGTTCTCCGCGGTCTTCCCGTTGATCGTGACAACGCCCTCCACCGGCGACGGAATGGCGCCGGGTTTTGGCTCACCACAACCAGCAAGACACGCGAGACACACGGCCAGCACAAGAGCCAGTGAGCGGGAGAGCATAGCGATCTTGAGGGGTTGAAGTTATCGACTCGGCTTACCGACCAGGCACTTCGAGTAGAATCGGGCCGCCGCCTTCCTTCACCTCAGCGCTCAGCCCGCCGGAGGCAGTGGTGTATTTGGAGTCCAGTCGCGGGAGCTTCTTGGCGACCTGCCCTTGCGGTGGACGCTCCTCGTCCAGATCGGCGAGAATCACCGTGTGCGCGCCGGCCACGGCCCCATCCTTCCCGTCTTGAGTCTTGAGGCGGAATTTCCCTTCGACGTCAGTGGTGGCGAACGAGGTCGGCCCCTTTCCGCCCTTGAGCACGTCGGGCATGAACTGGACGGAGATGTTCGCGGCCGGCTTTCCGCCAATCTTCAAGACACCCTCGGCTGGAACGAGTTTCACGGAACTGCCGCACCCGGACAGACACAGCGCGCCGACGAACAGACACGCCCCGGTCACGATCCGGAGCGCAAGAAGGCGAACACTCATTTGGCTGCTCCGTCCGAATGCGAACTCCGCGCTTCCAATCGGGCGAGGGAGCGCGGAGTTCTGAGGAGTGTCACTGGTTGGGGATCACCTGACCATCCGCGCGCATGCAGTAGAGCGCGAGAACCGACTGCGGCGTGGAATCGGTGAGGAATCGCACCGAGCCATCGGCGAAGCAGACATTCGCGCCGCCGGTGTGCCCGCTGCCCAGCGCGTTGAGCCGCATGTCCTGGAACGTGAACCACGCATTCCGGGTTGTCGGTGCGCCGGCGGCGCCGTGCGGCCACGGGGTCTTGTAGTTGATCGGAGCAAACGCGCCGAACATGACATCCTGAAGCCCGTTATCCCCACCACAGGGGAACGCCCATGCCCACCCGTCGATGTTGCTGTTGCTGTTCCACCCGGCCACGGTGAACGTGTCGAAGTTCGGGTCGCGGTGGTACGACTCGCCGAAGAGCAGCGTGTTGCTCGTGCCGTCGGTGATCCCGAGAATCGGAACGCGCATCCCCGGCGGAGCGCTCGCGGCCTTTCGAGCCGTCGTCCCAACTGCCATGAACACGCCATCGTTGGTGGCGAACGTGGCGAAGATGGGTCGCGAGCCACCATTGGCCCGGTAGCTCGTCGCTCCATAGTGCTCGTTGGTGTTGAAGACGATTGGGTTCTGCCGGAACTGGTCGCTGGGGCAAATCAGAGTCTTGATCACGGTGGAGGCGTTCGAGCCGGTCGGCCCCCGGTTGTTCAGCGGAACCCTCATATCCCACCGGGAGGCCAGCGCGGTTTGCTCGATGTAGGGGAGCAGGAACACATAGACCGAGATCCCCGAGAAGTTATAGCCGCTTGTCGAGCCGCTGACATAGATTTGACCGGCGGCGTTGATGCGATCCTGCGTCAACCCTGGTGGGAACGTCCCATAGTTCCCCTCGTAATTGTGTGCGGCCAGGCCGAGTTGCTTGAGATTATTCGAGCAACTCATTCGAGCCGCTGCTTCGCGAACTTTCTGCACCGCGGGGAGAAGTAGACCGATCAGAATCGCAATGATCGCGATGACGACAAGAAGCTCGATGAGTGTGAACCCAAACGTTCGACTGGAAGGGCGCATGACGGTCCCTCTGGATGAAAGAGTGACGAATCCCGGTGACGAAACCGAGAGGCTCGATCACGTTTCCCCGTCGGGGGCCGGACGCCAACACCGAGCGTCCGACGGCTTGGCTGAAAATAGGAGAAGTTGAAAAGAAGCTGCACCAATTGTGTATGAACAGCAGCCCTGCCGTCAAAAGAAGAAATGATGAAGGTGATCGAAGCTGACGTCTGCGGGCGGTTCATATCCTGTCCCAATGAGCATTTCCCGCCTGTTGATGCGGCTTGTTCTCGGCACACGGCTACCGACCACAACCGGCGAGCTTCGCCTGCGCGGTCCTGTCGCTCCGATCACCATCCGACGCGATGGCCGCGGAGTTCCGCACATCTCGGCCGAAAGCGAAGCCGATGCGTACTTCGCGCTGGGCTTCTGCCAGGGTCAGGATCGCGCGGGGCAACTCGAAGTGTTCTGGCGACTTGTCCGCGGCCGGCTGGCGGAGTGGGTCGGACCGAAGGCGCTTGTCGCGGATCGAGCCAGCAGACGAATTGGCTTTCGCCGAGCGGCCGAAGCTCAGTTGTCGGTTGTCTCTCCGGCAATCCGCGCCATCTTCGAGTCATTCGCCGCGGGCATTTCCGCTGGGATCACAATCGGATTGAAGCAGAAGCCGCACGAGTTCGCCATCGTGGGCGGTGAACCTTCCGCGTGGGACGCGGCCGATGTGGTGGGCTTCGTGAAGCTGCAATCGTTCCTCTTGCCTTCCAACTGGGATGTAGAACTTGCCCGGCTGCGAATCTTACTGGCGGACGGCGCTTCGGCCGTTCGCGACCTCGATCCGGTCGTGGTCAGAGAAGGGGTGAAGGGGAGAAGGGGAGGAGGGGTGACGGAAGAGAGCCAACGCGCCGCGCTGATGGACGACATTCGCGCCGACACTTCCGCTTTGTCTTCCGCACCCCTTCACCCCTTCTCCCTTTCACCCCTTCTGGATTACCTGGCGGCCGATCTCAGCGCGCTTCAGGCTTATCTTCCGTCCGCGGGTGGGTCGAACAACTGGGTGATCGCGGGAAGCCGCACGCAATCGGGCAAGCCAATCCTGGCAAGCGATCCGCATCTGGCACCAACATGCCCCGCACCCTGGTATCTGGCACACATTCACACACCCGAATGGCAAGTCGCGGGCGCTGGGCTTGCGGGCACGCCGGGCTTTGCCATTGGTCACAACGGGTTCGCCGCGTGGGGCGTGACCGCGGGGTTAACCGACAACAGCGACTTCTTTCTCGAAACGCTCGGTCCCGATGGAAAGAGCGTTCGCCAGCCGGATGGCACCTTCGCGCCGTGTGAAGTGGTGAAAGAGATCATCCGCGTGAAGGGTCAACCCGATGTGATCGAGGAAGTTCTACTCACTCCGCGCGGGCCACTCCTGACGCCAGTGATTTCCGATGTGAACCACGCGGTGTCGCTTTCGGCGGTGTGGCTTCAGGCGCGCCCGGTTATCGGGTTTTTGGGAATACCCAAGGCTCGCTCGTTCGAGGAGTTTCGCAGATGCTTCTCCGAGTGGCCGATGCTGCCGCTCAACGTGGTTTATGCCGACACCGAGGGCACAATCGGCTGGCAATTGACGGGCGAACTTCCACTTCGTCGCGGAGGGCACGGACTGCTTCCTCGCCCCGCCGATCTTCCCGATTCTGGCTGGACCGGCTTCGTTCC
>JAKEEV010000369.1 GCA_022616395.1 Planctomycetia bacterium
AGGATCAAGACAGAAGAGAATGGCCACAAAAAAGCACAAAGGGCACAAAAGAATACAGCAGAGAAAGACAGAAGATTGAGTTCGATTTTCATTCTTTTCTGTCTTGGTTTTCCTTTGTGCCTTTTGTGCTTTTTTGCGGCCATTCTGTCTTTCTGATCCGTGTTTTCTGCGTTTATCTGTGGCCCTTTTTTCACAGCCCGTAGAACTTCACCGCGTTGTCGTGGAAGAGTTTCTTCTGTTGCTCTTCGGATCGATTCGCGACGACTGTTTTCAGCGCGTTGGCCCAGTCCGCGAACTTCTCGACTCCGAGCAAGCACACCGGCCAGTCGCCTGCGAACATCACGCGATCCGGGCCAAACACGTCGAGCGTGTGGTTAATCACCGGCGCGATGTCGTCCAGAGTCCACTTTCCGCGGCCCGGTGCCGATGCGATGAATCCGCTTACCTTGCCGACGATGTTCTTGCGCTTGGCGATCTCGGTCATGTCCTTTTTCCACTGGTCGCGCTGAGCTTGGGTGTGCTTCAGGTCGGCGTTGCCACAATGATCGAGAATGAAGCGCGTATCCGAGCACTTGTCGACGAGCTTGATGAAGTCCGGCAGCTCCGCGGGGCGCACGCACAGGTCGAAACTCAGTCCCAGTTCGCCGAGCAGTTGAATTCCCTTCACGAAGTTCTCTTCGAGGCAGTACCCCGCGGGTGTGGCCTTCACGTGAAGCACCTGGCGAATGCCCTTGACGAACTTGTGGCCCTTGAACTGCTTGGCGTACTTCGCGAACTCTTCCGAGTTCGGTCGCCCGGACACGACCGCCGCGCAGGTCGGCGTCTTGGCTTCCTTGCACAGCTCGATGATGTAATCGGCTTCTTTCTGTTGCTGTTCGGGGATCACGTCCACTTCCATGTAAACGGCTTTCACCACATTCAGCCCCTTGGTGGCCTCGGCGTATTCTTTCGGCGTGAAGTTGTGGCCGAGAATCTTCCCTTCGGGCGTCTTCGGGTCGAACCACGCGAGCTTGAACTTGTCGAGGTTCCAGAGGTGTTGGTGCGTATCGACGATGGGGAGCATGGGTTTGTCCTTCGGCTGGGATTTGGCGAGTGGGCCGCTGACGTTCGCTGAGAAACCAACAGCGGCGGAAGCGGCAAGGAATTCGCGGCGGTTCATGAGACCCTCATCGGTCAGGTGATAGCCGGAATATACCGTGTCGGATTGTGAAGTGGAACAGAGTGCGTCCGAGGAGTTCGCGGGTACGGTTCACCGCAAACGGGTAGTTTGCTGTAGCCGGGGTCTGTGACCCCGGCCCGGCCTCGCAGAGGCCGGCTACAAAAAGCCAAACTGAGACACTACCCGCAACCGACCGACCTTCCACTCATTCGGTTGGCGAGGTATTCTCTCTCCACTTCACAAACCCATCCGGTGTTTTCATGCCGACGGTGGTTATTGCGCCCGCACTGACGCGCTGGCTGACACCAACACCAACTCCACACGTTGGAGCGAAATCCGTCTTCGTTGATGGACGCACGGTGCGCGAAGCGCTTGAAGCGCTGTTCACCGAATACCCGAACCTGCGCGGGTACGTGACCGATGAACACGGCGCTCTGAGACACCACGTTGTTGCGTTCGTGGACGGAGTCGCGGTTCGCGACAAGGCAACGCTGGCGGAGCCGGTGGAACCAGATGGCGAAGTGTATCTCTTCCAGGCGCTTTCAGGAGGTTAACTGATGTCTCACCGCTTACTGGTCTCGACGCGGAAAGGTTTGTTCGCGCTTGCTCGTGGGGCGAGTGGCTGGGCCGTCGAGCGAGTCGCGTTCCTGGGAGAAAACGTCACGCTCGCGCTCGCTGAACCGCAAGGCGGATGGTTCGCGGCTCTCAACTTGGGGCACTTCGGTGTGAAGTTGAAGTTCTCTCCTGATGCAGGTGCGACGTGGGAGGATCGCGCGGTCCCTGCGTACCCAGAAGGCGAAACTATCGCCACCGCTGATGGCAAGCCACCCGCGCCCGCCACACTGAAACTGATCTGGGCGCTGGAAAGCGGTGGACCTGGTCAGTCTGGTCGGTTGTGGGCCGGCACCGCGCCCGGAGGATTGTTTCGCTCGGACGATGGCGGGCAGAACTGGCAATTGATTCGCGCTCTGTGGGATCGTCCCGAACGAGCGAAGTGGTTTGGTGGTGGATACGAGTTCCCCGGCATTCACTCGATCTGTCGCGACCCGCGCGATCCGCGAACGCTTCGGCTGGCCGTGTCGTGTGGCGGCGTGTGGCTCACGCAGGACGACGGCGCGAACTGGGAGATTCTCGGCGACGGATTATTCGCGGAGTACATGCCGCCCGAACTGCGGAACGAGCCGTCAATTCAGGACGTTCACCAGATGACTCAGTGCCGCGCGAACCCGGACTGTCTGTGGATTCAGCATCACAACGGCGTGTTTCGTTCAACCGATGGTGGTCGAAAGTGGGAACACGTTGTGAATGCCGCCCCGACCGGGTTCGGCTTTGGCGTTGCGGTCCATCCCACGAATCCACTCACAGCATGGTTCGTGCCCGCGGTCAAGGACGAGAACCGCGTGCCGGTCGGCGGGCAGTTCGTGGTCAGCCGAACGCGCGACGGTGGGCAGACGTTCGAGGTGCTTCGCAACGGACTGCCGCAGGAGCACGCTTACGATCTCGTTTATCGTCACGCGCTGGCAATCGACGAGACCGGCGACCGGCTCGCGATCGGTTCCACGACTGGCGGATTGTGGGTGACCGAGAACCAGGGAGACAACTGGCAGGCGATCCCGGCTCGGCTCCCACCGATCCACGCGGTTCGGTTCGTGGCGTAGAATCAGAGCCGCGACCGTCAGGGAGCGATCTTGTTGAAGCGCTCCCTGACGGTCGCGGCTCTGATTCACTTCTCGTTTTTGATCGTGCGCGGGAAGGGCGGTGCGCCGATTTCGATCCATCTGCGCACTGTCTCGATCTCTTCCGGCTTCATGCGAACCTCCTGGTCCTTCGGAGGCATCACGCGGTTCTCGTTGGTGGAAGTGATTAACTGATATAACTCCGACTCGTCCGGGTTGCCCGGAATGACCACCTTCCTCCCCAGTACCAGCAGGTCGTGATTGAGAATCTTGATTCCGCCGTCCGCCTTTGAAGCCATGTGACACTCGTAGCAGTGGTTCAGGAAGATCGCCTTCACCTCGGCCGCAAGTTCGGATCGCGGGACAACGGGCGGAGTGGGTGCGTGCGGATCTTCCGGCGGGAATGGCGGCGCTCCACCCGCGATCCACACCTTGAGAATTGACAGTTCGCGTTCCGACACGCGCGGCAACTCGTCTTCCTTGATCTCTGGCGGCATCGACCCATCTTCGATGCGCTGAATGAGCCGGGACAGGTCGGGATGCCCCGGCACAACGTTTCTGCGGTTTGGGTCGAGTAACGACTCGCGCTCGAGGACGAAGAATCCCCGCTCCGCCTTCTCCGGGTTCGCGCCGTGGCAATGAAAACAGTGCCGGTGCAGGATTTCACGAGCTTGAGGAGCCACTTCAACCGCCCGCGCTCGACGCTGTTCGCGTTCGGCATACCCGCGCCCGGCCAGCACGACCGCCGCGATCACAACCAGCACCATCGAGCCAATCCAGACCGGTCGTCGGCGTGCCCACTTGAACACGCGCGCCACTCGCGAAAGCGGCCGCGCGACAACCGGAACTCCCGTCAGGAACCGGTGCAGGTCGTTCGCCAGTTCTTCCGCGCTGCGGTATCGGTGCGCGGGGTTCTTCTCCAGGCACTTCAAACAGATGGCTTCCAGATCGCGTGGAATCCCCGCCCGCACCCGGCGCGGAGCAACAGGTTCCTCCGCGATCACTTGCCGGAGCGTTTCCAACACCGTCTTCGCCTGGAATGGAGGCCGACCGGTGAGCGCTTCGTAGAAAATCGCTCCGAGCGCATACACATCGCACGCCGGTCCAATCGCATTCGTCTTCCCCTCCGCCTGTTCGGGAGCCATGTAAGTCGGCGTGCCGATCACTTCGCCTGTCGTCGTGTGATCCGCGGGCGTTCCCAGACGCTTGGCCAGCCCAAAGTCGGTCACCTTTGGGACAAGCGCGGAGCGCGGAGCGCGGAGGGCGGAGCAAGAAGGCACCTCACTGCTCGGCTCTGCGGATTTCGGTTCCGCGTTCCGCGCTCCGAGTTCCGCGCTCACCAAGAGAATGTTCGCTGGCTTTAAATCGCGATGCACAATTCCGCGTGTGTGTGCGTGGTGAATCGCTCGGGCGAGCACTTCGAGCAACTTGGCGGCGTCGAGTGGGGGGAGTGGACCGGTAGCGAGTCGGTGAGCGAGCGTTCCGCCCTCCACGAACTCCATTGAGAAGAACGAGTGCCCGTCAACCTCCCCGACTTCGTGAATCTGGATAATGTGCGGATGCTGCAATCGCGCGACTGCCTCGACTTCGACGCGGAAGCGAGAGAGTTGCTTCGGACCGACCCGGAAGCCCGCGATCATCTTCAGTGCGACTATCCGCTGAAGCTTGACCTGATTTGCCTTGTACACAACGCCCATTCCGCCCTGGTCGATCACTTCGAGCAGTTCATAACCGAGCAGGAGCAATTTCTCGGCGAGGTTTCGCGGAATGCTCGGCCTGGCTCCGGGTTCAGAGAGAGTTGCGTGTGGACCCAGTCCGAGCAGAGCCTCCATTGACTCGAACGCCTCGATTCGGCGAGCGAGTTCCTCCGCCAGCGACGGGTGATCCGCGCACAGTTCCTGCACGGACACAGGCGCGCCGAGCCGGCGCTGCTCTTGCCAGCGAATGAGAAGTTCGTCGATCGTCGCGGAGAGGGACAACGTCGATCCTCAATCGGAAGTAGGACAGGCATCTTGCCTGTCATTTTCTGTAGGACAGGCTGGACACCTGTCTGAAGCAATGACAGGCAAGATGCCTGTCCTACAAACAGTGACAGGCTGGGAGCCTGTCCTACAAGGCCGTCCTACGTTCCGGGTGCTTCTCCGTTTCGCAGTCGGTGGAGGGCAAGCAACGCGGACTGCCAGCGCCGCTGGATCGTTCGCACGACCACTCCCAACACGTCGGCCGCGTCCTCCTGGGTCATTCCGTGGTAGAAGATCAGACCGAAGACTTCGCGCTCTTCATCTGGCAATGTTGCGATCTGGCGATGGAACTCGCACCAGTCGGCCAGAGCCGCAGGTTCGTGGGTGAGTTCGGACTGCCCTTCAGCCGGAAGCTGTTTCGATTCCGCGGGCCAGCTCTCGTGGTGAGCCGCGGCGTTCTCCGGGCCAGAGTAGTGGCGAGCAAGGTCGATCAGTTCTCGGCGAATTTGCGTCGTGGCCAGCGAAAAGAAGTCGCGAACCGATGCGGGTTGCACCTGCTCCAGTGCTCGACACAGGCGAATGAGCGCGTTCTGCAATACGTCATCCGTCTGAGCCCAGCGTTGAACCCGCGGATAGTCGCGCAACATCCGGTGGGTTAAGTGTTGAAGTCGGGCGCTGGCGAGCGCGATCAGTTCGTTGAGGGCTGTGGCATCCCCCTGGCGGACGCGGGAGAGACACCACCGCAATCCGGTCGTGTTCGCGGAACCGTCCGCCATGCCGTGGCCATCCGACTGGTACGAGGATTCGGAGCTTCAAAGTTGTCGTCTGCGGGAAGAACTGCATTTTAGCCGGACGTTTTCGCGGAACCAAGACGGAATCACGCTGCGCGGCTCAGTGTGAACAAATGGATTGTGAGAACTTGTTAAGACCTCACCCGCCGCACTGTCTTCTTGCAAAGCGACCTCTCCCGTTGGGTGCTGTGTCAAAATGCTCAGTCGGTGGTTGTGAAAGACAGAAGCCCCTCACCCGCCGCGGAGCGCTTCGCTCCGCGGCGGGTGAGGGGGTCTTCAATACACAGTAACCCTTCAACACGATCCGGTATCAGAGCCGCGACCGTGAGGGAGCGCTTGATTGCGCTCCCACACGGTCGCGGCTCTGTTTCACCCTACGCGTCGCGCTGTTAT
>JAKEEV010000370.1 GCA_022616395.1 Planctomycetia bacterium
GCGGGCTTCAGGTCGATCTTCGACTTCGACTTGGTCGGCTTGGTCGGCTTGATCGTCGCGGAGGGAGTCGCGGGCACCTTGTCTGACTTCTCCGTCTTGGTCGCCTTCGTCGGTTTGGCCGCGCGAGGTTCTCGAAGCACCGGAACCTCCGTCCCGGAGGTCTTGGCTGTCTCGCGGAGCTTCTTGCGAGCTCGAGAGAGGATTGTCCCGATGGTGTTCACCGGCACTTCAGTTTCGGTACTGATCTCCTCGTAAGTTCGACCTTCCAGATAGTAGAGCCGAACGATCTCGCGTTCCTTGCCGGAGAGCCGACGCAAGAGCTTCTCCACCTCTTCGAGGCTCTCCATGCCCTTCTGGGCGGCCGGGGCGTCGTCTGGTTCCGGTTCAACCACCCGCGACTCGCCGTGCTTGATCGCGTCCTTCACCTTCTGTCTGCGCAATAGCTCGTGAATGCAGATGCGCCGGGTGATGACGGTGAGGTAAGTCGCGAGGCTCGATTCCTTTCGGAACTCGCGCAACACCTGGAAGTTGTTAGCGACAATCTGAAGCAGTACTTCGGCCGCGATGTCCTCCACGTCTTCGGGAGCAAGCCGCACGCTGCGCAAGTGAGCGGTGTAGCCGATGGCGTGGTAGATCAAGCTGAGAAACCGGTCCACGAAATCGTTCCACGATCCGGGTTCCCGGTTCAGACAGCGTTTGAGCAGGTCGCGGTCCACTGCGGTGAACGGAGTTTCGTCCACGACCGGAGCCTCTGGAAATGATGGGCGGATAAATTACACTAGCGGAGCGGGGGAAGTCCCACAACCGCGGGCGAGGGCTTCCATTCCCCCCCATTCTACCTGAACCGGCAAGATTGGTACAATCGGACCGGCTCCAAGCTGTCGTCATTTCGCTTGCGGTGTTCCGAACCTCAAGCCATCATGAGGGAACCCGCCAATACCCCATCCTCTGGGGTTCGTCAGGAATTCGCCAATGCTCCGCGTACTCGGAAACCCGAAGCGACTCTGCACCGGCCCCACGCGCCGCGATCTTCTCACCGCCGGGGCCGCGCTCGGTTTGACACTCCCGACATTTCTGAGAGCGCAAGCTCGCGAATCAGGGGGTGCACACCCCCCGCTCCCCAAGAATGAAGACAAGCACTTCGGTCGGGCGAAGTCATGCATCCTGCTGTTCCTCTATGGCTCGCCGAGTCAGCTTGAACTTGCCGATCAAAAGCCGGATGCGCCGGTGGAAGTTCGCGGCGAGTTGGGATCGATCAAAAGCTCGCTGCCGGGCTGCGATGTGTGCGAACTGTTGCCGTACACCAGCCGCGTGATGCACAACGTCACCGTCGTGCGCTCGGTCACGCACAAGCACCCGATTCATGGAGTCGCTTACGCAACGACGGCTGTTCCTGATATTGATGTGGCGATGGAACTGGCTCCTCACGATGTCCGACACTGGCCGTTCATCGGCTCCACGGTCGCGCACCTCGAACAGCGGAAGAATCCTTCAAGCGCCAAGAAAGCCGTTCCGGATAACATCGCGCTACCGTGGCCCTTCAGCAGCCAGCGAACGGGCGAAGTGCATCGAGCCGGACCGTACCCCGCGTTCCTCGGCAACCAGTTCGCCCCTCACTTCACGAGTTTCCACGGCAAGGCGACCGCGAAGATCACCAAGACGCTGACCGACACCACCACGGAGTTCGACGAACCTTACGCGGGCATTTCGCCGGACTCGTACTTCGCGCTTGGAGGCGAACCGGCTGCCGATCTGACCATCGACCGGATGAACACCCGCAAGTCACTCCTCGACCAGATGGAAGACGCACGGAGGAAGCGCGACAAGATCGACACTCACGACCCGTTCCGCGAGATGGCTTACTCACTGGTTGGTTCAACGAAGGTGCGAAACGCTCTCGATGTTCGCAGAGAGTCTCCGAAGGTTCGGGAGAGTTACGGGCACATGCTCTTCGGCCAGAGTTGCCTTGCAGCTCGCAGATTGGTCGAAGCCGGAAGCAAGTTCGTGACGGTGTTCTGGGACGAATTCGGCCTGGCGGGGTCGGGTTGGGATACGCACTGGGAACATTACCCGCGGATGAAGAATGAACTCATGCCCGGCTTCGACCGCGGATTCTCCGGCTTGATTACAGATCTCGATCAACGCGGAATGCTCGACGAGACGCTTGTGCTTGTGCTGAGTGAACACGGCCGAACGCCAAAGATGAACAAGGCGAAGAGAGGTGGTCGCGATCACTGGTCGCAGGCGTATTCGGTTCTCTTGGCCGGCGGCGGAATCGCGCGCGGAAAGGTCATCGGCAAGACCGACTCAATCGGAGGCACGGTGACCGACCGGCCAGTTTCTCCGAAAGATCTCCTCGCAACCGCCTATCACCTCCTGGGCTACTCTCTGGAAACAACAATTCGCGACAAGACCAACCGCCCGGTCTCGATTGTCCCCGACGGGCACGTACTGCGAGATGTGCTGGCGTAACCGTTATCTTCCGAGGATTCGCCCGTGATCCGCTTCAAGTGCCCATCGTGTCCAGAAACAGTCACCCTGTCCACTGGACGCTCGGGTGAAAAGGTCGTGTGTCCGCACTGCGACCTGCCGGTGACGGTGCCGGCAGAAGTGCAATCGATCAAATCTGTCCGGGAAACAGCCCCGGTCAAAGCAACACCAACGGCTCTCGTGAAGAAGCCAGATTCGGCTCTGAAGCAACCTGAAGAGTCAGAACTCGGAGAGACAACCTCGAAGGCTGCACTGGTTCCTTGCCCGCACTGTCGCGCTTCGGTGTCAGTAACTTCCTCGCAGTTAAATCGCTCGATCCGCTGCAATTCATGTCGCAAGCAGTTCGTCGTTCATTTCGGCATCCAACCCACGCCTGAGACAGGCTTGGAGGTTGCCAATCCAGAACTTAAGGCGGAACTTGAGCGAGCAGCCGAGCGAAGCGTGGTATCACCTCCCCCCCCCACCAGCACCGCCGAAACCGCAGTGGATTCGTGTTCAAGTATCGGCACGGTTGATCCACTGGCCGCATATCTGTGTTTGTTGCGGGAAGGGATATGAAGTGCTTCGGAGGATCTCCTGCGAGCAGTTGGATAGCCGAAGTCGGTTGCAAACGCGCTGGTGGGACGTTCCCTACTGCACGAAATGTCACAAGTCGGTGGAGCGTGGCGAATTTGGTGAAGCTGTTCGATATGAAGAGTTCCGCGCGACTGTCCACACTTTCCAATTCTGGAACTCCGCATACGCCGCAGCTTTCAAAGAACAGAACCAAGACAAATTGGTCGGTTGGGAATAGTCATCTTGAACCTGCGCGCGCTGTAGACTAATGTTTACTATGCATTTAGTTCACGAGGAACGAACCGTGAAGACCCCTCAACTCGGTCTTGGTCTCTATGACCTACGCGAGTGTGCGCAGTTCACAGGATTGGATTCCAAGCGGGTTCGTCGTTGGTTTGTCCCGCCGCCATCGGAAGCGAAGGTCCGTCCCATTCTCACCCCCGACTACCCGCGAGTTCAGGATGACACGGCAATCAGTTTCTTGGACCTGATTGAAGTGTTCGTCCTCGGCAACCTGCGGGAACACGGGGTTCCCCTCCAAACGTTGCGGAAGGTCTACGGACGTCTCCAGCGCGACTTCAAACAGAAGCATCCCTTAGCCCACAATCGACTCGCGACAGACGGACGCGAGGTGTTTCTCCGGGTCGCCGACAACGAAGGAAAGGACCAACTGATCGAGGTGCTGACCAAACAGATGGTGTTCCCGGAGATTATCGCGCCGTTCTTGAAGCAACTCGACTACGACCCTGAGACTCACCTCGCTCGGTTGTGGCGAATCGCGGCCGGGGTGTTGCTCAACCCTCGCATCGCGCTCGGCAAGCCAGTCGTCGATGGAGTGTTCGTCAAGACAGAAGTTCTTGCTGCTGCTTATCGTGCAAACAAGAAAGACGCGGAGGTGGTTGCGCGTTGGTACAACGTCAGTCCCTCGGATGTGCTAACGGCTGTCCGCTTTGAAGCGGATCTTGCAGCATGAATCCCCTCGCCTTTCTCTTTGATCGCTGCTTTCCCCGCCCCATCGCCCGGATGATCGAGCAGTACGAGAGTGGGCAAGTGGTGGCGCGTTTTCAAGACGATGACGACCGATTCGCGATTGACACCCCAGATGGAGACATCATTCGCACGCTCGACGCTGACGAGACCTACCGCTGGGTTCTCGTGAGTGCGGATACCCGGATTACGAAACGGCCAGCAGAGCGAGCCGTTCTCGCGTCCGCAGGAATCAAGTTTTTCTATTGCGGCCGTGCCTGGTTCAAGATGTCCACCCACGAACAGGCGTGGAAGTTCCTCCGAGCTTGGCCACAGATCGTCGAAACAGCCGACCACCACCGGGGCAAGGTGTTCGAGATCGAAGGCGCGAATCTCAAAGTGACCCCGGTGGGCTGAACTGATGGCTCTTCCCAATCCACCCCGACCGGAACTCCTTGCACTGCTCGACGCGGTGAAAGATCACCCGGACGACGACACGCCACGACTGGTACTGGCCGACTGGCTCGAAGAGCACGGCGACCGGTTCGACACAGCGCGCGCGAGGTA
>JAKEEV010000371.1 GCA_022616395.1 Planctomycetia bacterium
AATCCATGCGATTGCGCAGGCGTGTAGAAGTAGGTGCCGCTTGCCGAGCGGCACGGTTTTCAGAGTAGTCATCACGCTCCGCGTGATGCCGCCCCGAAGGGGCGAAGAGAAATACACATCACGCAAAGCGTGATGACTACTCTGAAAACAACCTCGGCTCGGCGGACCTACGAAGAAGTAGGTGCCGCTTGCCGAGCGGCACTCTGACAAACACACGCGGCCGGGATAACTCCCCGGCCGCGTGCATTTGTCGGAGCCGCGACCGTCAGGGAGCGCTTACCTCGAGCGCGACAGGCGACCGCCCGGTGTCCAGAGGCGCAGAATTGCGTCAGCGATCTCGATGTCCTTGATTGGTCTTGTGCGTGGTCGCGTTGCCGAGTCGTAGCCGAGACTTGATCGCGTTGCGCGGCGAAACTGCGCCCACGTCATTGTTTCGCACCGAGGCGGCATTTCCAGGTGGAAGACGTACCGCTCCTTCTCCGACTTTCGTTCCCGGATGTAATGATCCACCATGCGTAGTTGCCCTGGTGGGAAAACCGTGATTGAGTTCTCGTCTGTCAACACCTGGAGAAACCAAGTTCCTAGATCAGCCTCGTCTACTATTCGTGGTTTGTAGGGCCAATGGAAACTGTCCAGTCTCGATTGTGGTTGCTTCTTGCGCGTCTCGGCTTTGGCTTCGCTTTGTTCATAACGCTCCCGTTCGGCTTCCGGTAACCAGACAGCACTCAAGTTGACGATCCACAACTTTGCAGGAGCAATGTGTGACTGCCTACCTTTTCCCGCTGCACCAGGGGCAAAGCGGGGTGGGTTGTACGCCTCTTTGCAAGCTTTGAGGTATTCTGGGCGGACTGGCTCGGTACATAGTCGATCAATGAAATCGCGTGCCCGCTGCACAGATCCGGGGTCGGTGGTCAGAAGCCCGGCCTCGTCCAGATGATCGCGGGAATTGCTCGACACGTTCGCAGAACTGCTGACGAGCGCCTTGTCAGCGACGATGCATTTCGCATGCAGATTCTTCCTGGTGAAGACGTGGACACCGCGCTTTATCAGCTTTTCCACCTCTCGCGGATCGGTGCCTCCTGCCGCAACTGTCTTGAGACTCATATCAACAACGAGGCGGTCGTTCTTTCCCAAAGGGAGCAACTTCGCGCCGTTCTGACCGATGTACGCGATGGCTGCTTCAACGTGTTTGGCTTCCTTCGTCCTTGTTGTGATGGCGTTCCATAGTAACTCGTTCGTCAGGAAAGTTGTCACTTGCATCTCCGGGCGTGAGAGTGGTATTGCATCCGAGTAAAGAGCGTTCCTGAAGTAAATCAAGCGTACTCGGACCCGCAGCTCAGCACAAGCATCACGCTTTCCATCCTGTATGCCGCATCGTGTTTGCCCCTCGCGCGGCGGTTGTGTATCGTGGGTGCATCCTCTCGAAACTGACACTCGCGAGCTTCTTACCATGCGTCATGCCATAATCGCTTCGCTCATGTTCCTCGCGCTAATCACGGCAGTGGTCGCGGGGGTTGCACAGGAACCGAAAGAGCCGCCCAAGACACCGGGAAAAGAGGTGGTTGTTTCGGAGAAGGCTCTGGCGATTCATCGCGAAGCGCTTCTCGTTGACGGGCACAACGACCTCCCGTGGGAACTTCGCGAGAAGGACGGTCCCGGCTTCCGCAACATCGACCTCACCAAGCCGCAGAAGTCATTTCATACGGACATCCAGAGGTTGAAGAAGGGGAACGTCGGCGCTCAGTTCTGGAGCGCGTACGTTCCGGCTTCGACCGCCAAGAAGGGCACCGCGATCAAAATGACTCTCGAACAGATCGATGTGATTCACGAACTCGCGCGCAGATACCCAACTACTTTTGAGATGGCTTACGGCACGGAGGACATTCTCCGCATTCGCAAGGCGGGCAAGATCGCGTGCTTGATCGGCGTTGAAGGCGGCCACGGGATCGACAACTCGCTTCCGGTGCTGCGAACCTTCTACAAGCTCGGCGTTCGCTACATGACGCTCACACATTCCGAATCGCTCGACTGGGCCGATTCGTGTTCCGATGCGCCCAAAGCGAACGGACTGACTCCGTTTGGTGTCAGTGTGGTGGTTGAAATGAACCGCCTGGGAATGCTGGTCGATCTGTCACACGTTTCGACCGACACGATGAAGGCGGCGATCAAGGCGAGCAAAGCCCCAGTGATCTTCTCGCACTCTTCCGCGCGCGGAGTCGCCGACCATCCGCGAAACGTGCCCGATGATGTGCTCAAGATGGTCAAGGCCAATCGCGGAGTGGTCATGGTGAACTTCTTTAGCGGCTTCCTGACACCCGAAGGCGCGCGGGCAACGCTCAAGATGTTCGAGATGGCACGCGAACTTCGCAAGAAGTACCCCGATGAGGCGAAGTTCCGCGAAGTCTATCGCGAGTGGGCCAGGAAGAACGATTACCCGCCCGGAAGCGTTCACGACATCGTTGACCACATCGACCACATCGTGAAGGTCGCGGGGATCGATCACGTCGGCATCGGGTCGGACTTCGACGGTGTGCCGAAGTTGCCCAAGCAGATGAACGATGTTTCGTGTTACCCACTCATCACGCAACTGCTCGTTGAACGCGGATACACGAAGGAAGACATTCACAAGATTCTCGGCGGGAACATCATGCGGGTCTTCGCGGAGGCCGAGAAAGTGAGCCGCGACTGGCCGAAGGGCAACCAATGACTCCGCGTGTCGCGATCATCGGAGCCGGACTCGCGGGGCTAACCTCCGCGCACCGGCTTCTGTCGCGCAAATCGCCTCCGGAAGTGATTGTGATCGACAAGGGGAGACGCGCGGGTGGGCGCACGTGTACGCGAGCCGTGGACTTGCCCGATGGCCGAACAGCAACGTTCGACCTCGGCCCGCCGATTCTGTATGCGAGATCGCGTAACTTCAAGTTGGAGCGGCCCTGGCACCGCGCGGTAGCGCTGGCAGGCGAACTGGGCGGCGAGGAACTGTTCACCTCTCACGAGATCCAGCGCATCGAGGAGGAGGCCCCGGACTATCCGCCCCGCGGACTCACTGCAAAAGGCGGAATGCGCGAACTCGCCTTCCGCGTACTCTCAAAGCATCGAGATACGCTCACCTTCCATGACCACACTCTCGCGGAGAAGCTCGAACGCATCCCCACCGGCTGGCGCATCTCCATTCGCTCTCTGCGTGACGACTCCACGGATGTCGTCTCCGCCAACGCGCTCATCCTCACAGCGCCTGCCCCGCAGGCACTCGAACTGCTTCAGAAGAACAGCATCACACTGCCGGACGATCTGCGAGACACACTGCGAACCGTGCAGTATTCGCGCTGCATTGCGCTCTACGGGCGCTTCAGTGGTGGGGATTCACTTCAGCCGGGAGGAGTGTGGATCGGAGACGGGCCGATTGAGTGGATCACCGACAACCACAGTAAGGAAGTGTCTCAGATTCCGAATTCGATCACCGCTCTCACCAGTTCCGCGTGGGCCGAAGAACACTGGCAACTTCCCGACGAGCGCATCATCGGGCAACTTCTCCCTGCACTTCGTGCCTGGGTCGGAGAACCGCTCGCTGACCCACCGGTTGCGATCCAGAAGTGGAGTTACGCGAAACCGCAAAACCCACTGCGTGTGTCGTGTGCCGTGGTAAGCGATCTGGCACTGATACTGGCAGGCGATGGCTTCGCGGGCATGGTCCCCGACCCGGCGGACGCGGCCATCGTCTCGGGAGAAGCCGCAGCGAGACGCATGGAGGGCTTGCTAACCAAGCTCATGCGCGCGGACGAGCGA
Source organism: Planctomycetia bacterium (assembly GCA_022616395.1). GTDB lineage: Bacteria > Planctomycetota > Planctomycetia > Gemmatales > Gemmataceae > Gemmata. Next base: position 3,787 of record JAKEEV010000371.1, read on the forward strand.
TTCACCGTCGCTCGACCGACCCATTACACGCTGGAAATCGCCGTCACTACTCCCGAAGAAGCTCTCTATGCGGCAAGCTCGGGCGCGGACCGACTGGAACTTTCAAGCGCTCTGGAACTCGGCGGGCTGACTCCTTCGCTTGGATTGTTCCGTCTCGTGAAGAAATGGGCGAAGGTGCCGATCTACGTTCTGATTCGCCCGCGGCCGGGCGGATTCACTTACACCGCCGATGAGTTCGACGTGATGGAACGCGACACCGAGTTGTTCCTGGAAGCCGGAGCGGATGGAGTCGTGTTCGGGATTCTCAACCCCGATGGCACAATCGACACCCGGCGCTGCCAGCAACTCATTGCTCATGTGCAGAAGAAAAACCGAAACGCCGTGTTTCACCGCGCCTTCGACTTCGTGCCGGATCGACTCAGCGGCCTTGATGAACTCATCGAGTTGGGCTTCGAGCGCGTGCTGACAAGCGGAGGATCGTCCACGGCCGAAACCGGCTCCACGCGGCTCGCGGCTCTCGTTCAGCACGCCGGCTGGCAAATCGAAGTGCTTCCGGCTGGAAACATCCGTTCGCATAATGTCGCGGATCTGATTCGTGAAACGCGCTGCGATCAGGTTCACGCCGCGGTTCGGGTTCCGGTAACTGATCCACTCTTGGCGACAAATTCGCGTGTTGCTGAGGGCATGGGAAAGCCAGCCGAGATGAGTACGGATGCGATTCGCAAGCTTCGCGAGCAACTCGATGAGTTGGTTGGCTCGCTATCATGACCGCCATGACCTCCGATCCGCTGGGCGAGTTCGTCGCGACCATTCGCCGAAGCCGACTGATTGAAGAGACAGAACTCAAGCGCTTCGCAGCGCGCCTGTCGTCCGCTTCCGCTCGCGAATTCGCTGATGCACTCATCCGCGCCGGCGAACTGACACACTACCAGGCCGACAAGCTCCTTCAGGGTCGCTGGCAAGGGCTGGTACTCGGCCCCTATCACATTCTCGCTCCTCTTGGCCGCGGGGGAATGGGAACTGTGGTGTATCTCGCGCGCGATTGCCGAATGACCGAATCGCTCGGCGACTCCATCCTTCTTGCTCTCAAGTTGCTCCCAGACCGCAAAGCCGCTGCCGATCCGAAAGTGCTTGCTCGCTTTCGCCGCGAAATGGTGATGGGCCATCGAGTCAAGCATCCGAATGTTGTGAGAACCATCGCGGCCGGAGACCTGGAAGGGATTCACTATCTGGCGCTTGAGTTCGTGCCCGGAAAGACACTCCGGCAACTCGTGATGCAGAACGGTCCGCTGGCGGTGGGTGAATCAGCGCGTATCTTCGCGGATGTCGCGGCGGGACTGAGTTACATTCACGAACGCGGACTGGTTCATCGCGATGTGAAGCCCTCGAATGTAATGGTGAGACCCGATGGTCGCGCGGTTCTGCTCGACCTGGGATTGGCCTTCGCGCCCGGCGATCCACTGCCGGATGATCCCTCCATCGTGGGCGGTCGGGGGTATGTTGTCGGCACAATGGATTACATCGCGCCCGAACAAGCCCGAAACGCAACCGACATCGGCCCGGCCGCGGACCTCTACGGCCTCGGTTGCGCTCTTGTCTTCGCGCTCACAGGCGCGCCTCCATTTCCCGCGGAGACCGCCAGAGCGAAAGTGCGCAGACACCGACACGATCCGCCACCAGAATTACCCAACGTGCCGCCAGAGTTCGCGCGTCTGGTTCATTCACTCATGGCGAAAAAGCCCCGCGAGCGGCCCGCTTCTGCCTCCTCGGTGCGCCATCAACTTCTTCCGTGGGCAACCGAAGCCAAACCGCGCACGATGGTCGATGCGTTGGCCGCGGCCGATGCGCCGGGACTCGACGCGGGCCTCTGGGATGCAACTCCCGGCGAAGAACTTCCTCTGGCAGTCGAACTGCCTGGGAAAGGGGAGCAACGAGAACAGACAGACAAGCTCGAAGTCGCTCTCGACTTGCCTCAGGAGCACCGCTCCCGCCTCGGTTGGATTCTCGCGGCTGTGGGTTTCGGACTGCTCGGATTGATCGTGCTCCTCGCCCTGATCCGCCGGTTGTGATGAGAACCGCGCGCTGATAACATGCTCCGATCAGGAGCCGTCATGCAGAAAACGAAATACTTCAAGCGGCACCGGATGGAACTGACTCTGCGACATCCGCTCCCGGCGGCCGAGCTGCCCGAAGGCTTCCGGTGGCTGGCGTGGGACGATTCGCTCTTGGCAATGCACGCGGAAGTCAAGTTTCTGAGTTTCCATCAGGAAACCGACGCTCTGATCTTCCCCAGTCTGAGTTCGCGCGCGGGCTGTCACGACCTGATGCACGCGATCCGCTATCGCGTCAACTTTTGCCCGCGGGCTACGTGGCTGATTGCCGGACCGGATGGCTGTGTGGGGACAATTCAGGGACTCCTCGACGAGAATGGCTTCGGCGGGATTCAGAATCTGGGCGTGGTGCCGGAGTGTCGTGGGTTGGGGCTTGGGCGAGCGCTCTTATTGCAAGCTCTCGCGGGGTTCATCTCCGTCAGCGTTCCGCGCGCGTTCCTCGAAGTGACCGCGACAAACGAACCCGCGGTGCGAATGTACCGAGCCATCGGTTTCCGTTCGCACAAGACGATTTACCGCGCCGTCAAGTTGCCACACCCGGAGGCGGTCGCGGTTGGGTTGTGACACGCGGGTTTGTAGAATGCAGAAGTCAAGCGAGGCATGACGCGTGCGGGGACGGAGGGGAACCTTCGAGGTTCCCGTTTCTTGAACACAGGTGAATCGCGTGGGACAGCAGGTTTACCAACACACTTTACCAAACGGATTGGTCTTGCTCGCCGAGCGAATGGCTCACGTGCGTTCGGCGGCGATCAACTTCCTGGTGCCGGCTGGCTCGGTCTTCGATCCGCCGGGAAAGTTGGGCGCGGGGAGTGTGTTGGCCGGGATGATTACACGAGGAGCTGGCGACCGCGACAGCCGCGAGCTTTCGCTGGCTCTCGATAATCTCGGAGTGGATCGGGGAGAGAGCGTTGGGCCTATCAATATCCGGTTTGGAGGCTCGACACTCGCCCGCAACGTCCCCGCAACCCTCGACATTTACGCCGACATCCTTCTGCGTCCACACTTGCCCGCCGAGGAACTCGAAGCGGTCCAGGCGCTGGCTCTCCAAGACATCCAGAGCCTCGAAGATTCTCCCCAGACGAAGGTGCTGGTCGAGTTGCGCCGCCGGTATTATCCTCCACCGCTGAACAAGGACCGGCGCGGCCGAGCCGAGGACATCGAAGGGTTGACGATTGACGCGGTGAAGTCGCACTGCCGCCGGTTCATCCGTCCCAACGGAGCGATTCTCTCTGTTGCCGGCAACATCGAATGGGAGCCACTCAAGGCGCAGGTGGAACGGTTATTCAGTTCGTGGGAATCAGGCGAGACAATGGAACCGATCCCGGAACCGCACGAGCCGAAGTCCACCCATGTCGAGAAGGACACCCAGCAAACACAAATCGCCTTCGCCTATCGCAGTGCTCCGATCCAACACCCGGACTACTTCGCGGCCAGAGCCGCGGAGGGAGTTCTCTCCGGTGGAATGAGCGCGCGGTTGTTCACGGAAGTGCGAGAGAAGCGCGGACTGTGCTATCACGTCAGCGTCGGGTATGAGTCGTACCGGGATCGTGCCACAATGATTGGCTACGCGGGCACCAGTTCCGACCGCGCGCAGCAGACACTTGATGTCACATTCAGCGAACTGCGCAAGCTCAAGGACGGCGTGACGGAAGACGAGATCGACCGCGTGAAGGCCGGCTTGAAGTCGTCGCTCATCATGGCCGAAGAATCCACTGGCGCCCGCGCTGGAACTATCGCCAGCGACTGGTACTACCTCGGCCGCATTCGCACTTTCGATGAAATTCAGAGTGCAATCGATGCCTTGACTCCGGCCGCGGTGCTTGGTTACCTGGAACGATTTCCGGTGCAGGATGTCACGCTTGTGACGCTTGGCCCGGAGCCGCTTACACTCCCTGCTTGACTTGAGGGCGCGATGCTGGAACGAACGAAGTCGGTGATACTCGAACCAGACGAAGCTGCCGCTCCGGTGGTGTTCATGTATCTGGGTTGCGTGGTCGCGTGTCTGTTGGCGATCATTGCCTGGGTGTACTACTTCCGCGGATACGCCTGATACTTTCCTGGCGAACCCCGCCCGTGAGGCGGCGGGTGCGCTGACCTCATGGACCCACCGCCCTTGCGGGCGGGGTTCGCTCACACGGGTTACCAATGCAGTTTCACTCACACCGATTGCCCAACGGGCTGCAACTGATTGGCGAAATCAGCCCTTCGGCACGTTCCGTGGCCGTTGGGTTTTTCGTCCGCACCGGCTCACGCGATGAAACGCCCGCCGAGGCGGGCTTGTCGCACTTCCTCGAACACATGATGTTCAAGGGCACTCCGCGCCGCACGGCTCTGGACGTGAATCTCGACTTCGACAGAATCGGAGCCAGTTACAACGCCTCCACCAGCGAGGAGAACACGGTCTACCACGCCGCGGTGCTGCCGGAATATCTGCCGCGTGTGGTGGATATCCTCACTGACATGCTTCGACCCAGCTTGCGCGGAGACGATTTCGACACCGAGAAGAACGTGATTCTCGAAGAGATCAAGATGTATGACGATCAGCCGGAGTGGGTGACGTGGGAGAACGCTCGACGGCTCTTCTACTCGCCACACCCGCTGGGCAACTCCGTGGCCGGTACGCTTGAAAGCGTTTCGGCACTCACGCGAGAGCAGATGCACGACTACTTCTCGCGCCGGTATGCAGCGAACAACGTTGTCGTTTCGGCCGCGGGGAATTTCGACTGGAACGAGTTCGTGAAGCTGATTGGTGAAGCCTGTTCCGGCTGGAACACCGACACGGTTGGCCGCGACAACCGCACCGAGTGGACCGGAACGCCCGGCTTACACGTGCTGACACGCGAGAAGGTGCAGCAAGAATACATGATGTTTACCTCTAGCGCTCCTCCCGCGGATTCCAAACTTCGCTACGCGGCCGATACCGTGGCTCTGGCGGTGGGCGACCACTCCGGCAGCCGACTGTACTGGGCTTTGGTCGATCCGGGCTTGGCGGAAACCGCTGACTGTAGCTATTACGAGAACGACGCGAGCGGCTCCGTGGTTGTCTCGGTCAGTTGTGAACCGGAGAACACAGCGGGCAACGCTGCGGTTGTGGCCGAGGTGCTTGCGGCCATTCAACGCGATGGAATTACAAACGAGGAACTGC
>JAKEEV010000372.1 GCA_022616395.1 Planctomycetia bacterium
CCGCGCGGAACTCCGGTCCGCGCACCGAACGCAGAGCCACTGCGACAATCGGAAGCAGTTCGCTCGCTTCGTCGGGGTTGGCACTCAGTCGGTCGATGATCTGCCTCACAACGAACGGCTTGGCACGGCTTCCTCGCTGGATGTTCAGAAGCACAGTCGCCCACAGGAACCGCACGCGCTCCGGAGTGAACTTCGCCAGCATTTCTGTTTCCTTGGCGCGTTCTTCGAGCATTCCGACCAGTCGGAGCCGAATGTTGTCGTAAGGAGATTCGAGTAGCCGCTGCCACACTTGCACCGCTTCGCGTGCGCGAGCATCGGTCTGAAGCCACTCCCAGCCGATCTCGCGCACTTCTTCAAATCGACTATCCAGAAACTCCAACACCCAAAGCGGGTCGAAATCTTGCCGTTCGCTTAACACTCCGCAGGCCCACTTCACCAACTCGGTCCGAAGCGGTTCGGCCTCCGCGTCTCGAAGTCCGAACACGGCCTTCACTTCATCGTCTGTGCGAGGTTTCTTGCCCGTGAGTAGCGCGCGACCGAGGCGCGCGAGTGGAACTGGCCGCTGCATCGCCAGCCGCACCGCCTCCGCGAACGAGACTTGCTCCGGCTTCACTACCCGCGTGATGATCTCGCAGATGCGATCAAGCAACTCCGTCCGAGCGCCTTCCGCAAGTTTCAACCACTGCTCGATGGGTACGCTCTCCAGTCCGCCGCGACGTTCCAGCAGTTCGAGAGCCAGTTCATTGAGCAGCGCGCTGGGCGAATTGAGCCACGCGAGTAACTCTGCCAGCGTGAGCTTGTTCAGGCGGTCGGGGAAGTGCCTCTGAAGCATCTGCCGCGCCCACATCTGAACCGGCCGAGCCTGCGCGTTCACCAGAAGATCGAAAATCGGCTCCGGGCTTTGTAGCCAGAGCTTGCGAAACATCGGGTCGGGCTGAAGTCGCCAGAGTGTGCCGTTGGGAGCGACTCGCCAGCCGGTCGGCTTCGATTCGATGGTCGGCGAGTGGTGGAAGAGGATGTGAACCAGCCCCCAGTTATCGAGTAGC
>JAKEEV010000373.1 GCA_022616395.1 Planctomycetia bacterium
CCCTTCGGGGCGGCATCACGCGGAGCGTGATGACTACTCTGAAAACCGTGCCGCTCGGCAAGCGGCACCTACTTCTACACGCCTGCGCAATCGCATGGATTTGTTTCCATCTGCAGCCGGTTCCGCAAATCCAATTAGGTACTTGACTTTTGTACAGTAATAGCGCATACTGGAGGAGAAGGAACCGGCGTGTTCCTGGCACGCCGGACCGACCCTCCTGCGCGCTGGCAATCCCCAACCAAGCGGGAGGGAAGCGTCAGACAAGCGTGAGGCATTACCGCCAGGGGGTGACCTGATTAAACCCCATGAATTCCAGCGTTTGCTCGGGATAAAGGCCACATGGCCCCTCTCCAAAACGCAGCCAACCCCACAAAACATGGGCGAAAGAGAGAAGGAAGAAAACCGGGGGGTGGCGGGGGGAGGGAACGCCGCCCCTCACACGATCACTGATCCGCCCGCCTCTGACACAGCACAACAACCAATCTGGTATCACTGGTTGAACAGGAAACCCTTCGAGTTCAGTAGCGCCCAGATGATGTTCTCGTAGGCGACCTTCTTGTTCTTCTCGTACTTGGCGATGTGGTCAAGGGCCAAATCGAGCTTGGTCTTCGTTGGCGGGGCACCAGTCGCGAGGATGAAGAGTTCCGTCACCTTCTCCGCGTCCGGTCGCGGGTCTTTCGCGAGTTGATCGGCTCGCCCACCGGGGCGAGCGATCTTGTCCTGCACTTCCTGACCGTTCAAGAGGTGAAGCGTCATCGCCAGACTCGCTTCGTTCACGCGCTCGCATTCGCAAGCGCTGATGCGCTGAGGCCGACCGGACACATCCAGGAAGTACGAAGCGAACGACTCGTCTGGAAGCATGATCGCGCGGTTCGGAGCGAGCTTATCGCCCGGCAAGCCTGGGAACACCGTTGGGCTGTCGGTCAACTTCACCACCGCGTCGAAGAGCACTTCCGCCTGGAGCCGCTTCGGGTAATAGCGGGCGAAGGATTGCTTGTCTCCCCTATTGAACTCGTTCGGCTCGGCCGCGAGTTGGTAAGTTCGGCTCTTGCAGATGGTCTTGATGAGAGCCTTCAAGCTGTACTTGTTGTCGATCAAGTTCTGAGCCAGAGCATCGAGCAGTTCGGGGTTAGAGGGAGGGTTGGTGACTCGCATATCATCGAGCGGGTCAACAATTCCCCGACTGAAGAAGTGCGCCCAGTAGCGATTGGCGACCGCCTTGGCGAAGAATGGGTTCTTCGGGTCCACCATCCAGTCCACGAACTTCTGTCGCGGGTCTTCATCCCTCGTCGCGGTCATCGGGTCAGCGTCCAGGGGCTTCATCTCGGCCGGCCGACCGGTGCGCTTGTTCTGCACGGTGCCGGTTGTTCGCACGAACAGCACCTGCTTCTGATTCTGCTGGTTCTGGTTCGCAACGCCCGGCGTCGGGATGTTCTTGGTGCCGACACGCGCGAAGAACGCCGCGAAGCCCCAGTAATCGTCCTGGCTCCACTTCTCGTAAGGGTGATGGTGACAGTTCGCGCACGCCAGGCGCTGACCGAGGAACACCTGGCTCACATCATCGACGAAGTTCTCGGCCGTGCGAACTTCCTTGTACCACACCGTCGCCGGTGATTTGGTCTCGTCACCGATGGCGCAGATGATGTCTCGAACGAACTCGTCGTAGGGCTTGTCGGCAGCGATGGATTCGCGAATCCAGGTGTGGAACGCGAAGGTGCCATACGCGCGGTTCGGCTGATTGCGACGCTTGACGCGAAGAATGTCCGCCCACTTGTTGGTGAAGTAGTAGGCGTATTCGGGCGTCTCCAGCAGCTTATCCACCAGCTTGTCGCGCTTCTGAGGGTCTTTGTCCGCGACGAAGGCAATCGTGTCCTTCGCATCCGGAAGAGTGCCGGTGATGTCCAGATATACGCGACGGATGAAGACTTCATCCGAACAGAGATCCGAAGGAGTAATGTTCAGTTCCTTCCACTTCTTCGCGGTGAACTTGTCAACAATGGTCTGTTCCGTGAACTCGAAATTGACTTGCTCGCCCGCACGTGGAACCGTTGCCCGGAACACGTTCACCGCGCCATTAAACCGGGCCATCACCGCGGCCTGACCGGTGATGTTGTGCGTGTTCACCAGTCCGGTTTCGGTCACGGAGGCAATGTCGGTGTCGTTGCTCTCGTACTGCGTTCGCCGCGTCACATCCTCGACGCTGCCATCGGAGTAATGAGCGTAAACGGCGAGCTGTTGCTTCCCTTGACGATCAACCACGCGAGCTTCGGGGTAAATCGTGATCTTCTGAAGCGTCGGGTCATCCTTCGAGCCAAACGGCAGCCCGGAAGCAATCCATCGGCGGACGATCTTGTACTCCTCGCCCGTCTTATCCATGCGCTTTCCGCCGCCGTGCGGAGCCAGGCCGCTCGCCTTTGTCAGAAGCAGGCTCTGATCGGGAGCCGCAGGAAAGACTCGCCGCCCGCGTGCTTCTTTCAAGAGGTTGTCGTAATCGAACTGCGGATCGAAGCCAAGCAGCGACAACCGGAAGCCGTTCTGACCGGCGATCTTTCCGTGACAGCCGCCGGAGTTACAGCCGAGCTTGCTGAAGATCGGCACAACCTGATTGGTGAAGTTCAGCGAAAGAGGAGCTTCCATCTTCTCCGCGACAAGCGGCACCTTCACTGTCTTGCCTTCGACGATTGCGGTGATTTCAGCGGTGCCGTTGGCGAGCGGAAAGACGCGCCCGGTCTGATCGACGCTCGCGACCTTCGGGTCGGAGACGCTGTAGGTGGCGGAAGCCGTCAGATCGACCTCGCGGCCATCCGCGCGCTTGCCGGTGATGAGCAGTTGAGGCGCATCATCCATTCCCTTGAGCTTGAGTGTGGTGGGATGCGCTGAGATCGCGCTGATCGGCGCTTCAACGGCGAGGGCCGGAGCCGTGATCGCGGCGGAAATCAGCAGAGCGGTGAGTGAACGTGTCATGGCGGTCTGGAGTTGAAAGGTAGGGTCGGAACAGCGTTCCGGGTGGGTGCGAACCTTCAGGGCGAGCCGCGGCTCGCCCCGGTGAAAAGAGTTCCGCGCGGTTACTTCATGCGAGTGAGCGTGACCTTATCACCCTTCTCGGTGTCGATGGTCATCGTGTCCCCACTAATCACAATTTTGTCTTTCGATTCCGTCTTTCCATCCTTGGCGGGGGGTTTCATGTTGGTGAAGAAAATCCAGTCACCAGTGCCCAGTTTGTAGTCGGCGGTCATCACTTCCTGGGTCTTGGTTTGTCCGAGGATATTCATGTTCAAGATCCCGATCATCTTCCCAGCATCGGTGAACTCGATGACGATGGAGAAACCCTCTTCACCACCGAGCTTCTGCATCACCTGCTTGTCCTTCTCATCCATACCGGGCCAAGAAGTGGCCTTCCACTTGCCGACGATCTTGCCTTTGTTGTTGGAGCACACCCGGCCGCGACGAGCGCCAAACCAGCGAGAACCACAAACGCCAGCTTACGCGGGACAAAAACCATGACACGCCTTTCGATAGAGTTGCTCCGACTGGTTCATCGAACCTGACGAACCGGGAAGCCGGAGCGGTACAGGTGTTGTACAGCCCCGGCTTCCCAATCACCAGCGCGGTTGCGCTCAAGAACCAAGCAGTTCCTTGACCGGTTCTCGCTCATCGAGGATGTACATCGGCCGGCCGGCCCCGTTGGGGAACGTGATGCTCGGGTCGATGCCCAGCGCGTGGTAGATCGTGCTCAGGACGTTCGGGACGGTCAGCGGGCGATCCTTGGGCCGTTCGCCCTTCTCGGTGCTCGCTCCGATCGCCTGACCCATCTTCAGTCCGCCGCCCGCGATCATCGCGCTCATCACCGGTGCCCAGTGGTCGCGGCCAGCGTTGCCGTTCACCTTCGGCGTTCGGCCGAACTCGCCCCACATCACCGTGACCACGTCCTCGCCCATTCCGCGTTCGTGCAGATCGGAGATGAGATTGGCGATGCCCTTGTCAACCTGCGGAAGTTGCCGCTTGAGAGTTTGGAAGTTCTGCCCGTGCGTGTCCCAGCCGCCGATGGAGAGAGTCACGCAGCCAACTCCCGCCTGAATGAGCCGGCGAGCGGTGAGGAACTGCTCGACGCCCTTGTAACGATCGCGCACCTTCGGGTCTTCCTTGCGAAGATCGAGTGCGTCGCGAACAACGCCCGCGGTCACCATCTCGATGGCCCGTTCGGTGTAAGAATCCATCCCGACCATCGTACCGGTGGCATCGATCTCGCGGCGGGTGTCATCGAACGCGTCGAGCAGGTTCTTCCGCTCGTCGAGCCGCTCGGCGGTCACGCCGTTGGCGAGGCGAAGGTTGGCGTTGCCAGGTCCGCTCGGCGTGAAGGGCCGGTGGGCAATGCCCAGATAGCCCGGTTCGGTTCCGCGGCTCATTCCGCGAAGGCTCACGAACGGAGGAACTGCTCCGCTCTCGGCGCTGCGGAGCTTCGACACCACCGAGCCGAAGCTGGGGTGGTCGGCGGTGCGGTTGATGCGATCCGGGTAACCCGTCAGCACCAGCGAGTCGGAGTGTTCCTCGACCGAGACGATGGAGCGAACGCACGCGAGCTTGTCCCACATCTTCGCTTGAAGTGGGAAGTGTTCGCAAATCTGCACGCCGGTGACATTGGTCTTGGTCGGGTTGAACTCGCCCTTGAACTCTTTCGGGGCATCCGGCTTGAGGTCGTACATATCCATGTGAGACGGACCGCCGGGCAGGTAAATCATGATCGCGGACTTCTGCGAGCGACTCGGCTGCTTCTTGGCGGCCGCGGTCGCGGAGCGCAGGTGAAGCACATCAGCCAGAGTCAGACCAGCTCCGAACGCACCAATCTGGAAGAAATCGCGACGGGTGGCTCCGTCACAAAACCGATGGCCCGAACCGAGAAACCGCAACATGATAGGACCCTCTGGACGCGGAAAGTGGAGGCGGGAAGCGACACCGGTTTCGGCTGGCGAGTTTTCGATCAGGTGGGCCACCGGGTCGCGGTGGGTTTGAGGCGGGTATTCGCACTTCGCCAGCACTAATCGGATATTCACATTCTGGCGGAGGGAAGTCAACGGAAAAACCGAAACCAGTGAACGGAGGTAGTCAGTGATCAGTCATCAGTCATCAGTCATCAGTTATCAAGTCGGAAGAGACTCCTTGCCTTCCGAACTGATGACTGATGACTGATGACTGATCCCTGTCTTCTGCTGATGCGTCAGCACATACCGCACGACGAACAGGAAGAACGCGAGGCTTCCGGCCATATCGCACAGGTGAAGGACTTCGTGCGCTGCGAACCAGCCCGGCACGATCACCGGCCACTCAGTGAGTTCACAGATCGCCCCGGCGCTGTATAACCCCGCCCCAACCCACACCCAATTCATTGCGCGCCAGCCCACCGCGCGATAATACAAAGGAAGCGGCAGGACACCGAGCCAGCCAAGACCCAGATAGATCCCCACAACCGCCGAGTGTGGCACTTTGGGCAAGAGCCACAAACACGCGACCCCCGCGAAGGCGAGTATCCACACCATCCGCAAGAACCACTTCCTCCACGCGCCTTGGAGCAAGATCGAGAGAATCGGAGTCGCTGTCCCCGCGATGAGCAAGTAAATCGCGGACTGGTCGAGCTTCTGGAAGAAGCGCCTTTCTTCGGGCGTGTCGTAATGCAGTCCGTGGAAGGTGCCGCTGGCAGTGTAGAGGAGAACCATCGACAGCCCGAAGATGATCGCGGGGAACAGACGCGCGGGTCGGTTGGCCGTGATGCGACACATGATGAGCGTCGCGAATACCGCCCAGATCGCGGTGAGTAAGTGAGTGGCCGAGCTGATCGGATCACGCAGTTCGGTCACGTTGAGGAGTTCTCCGGGGCGAATCGTTTGTGATATGGATCGCGAGCGCCGGTGGACATGAGCGACTGGCGAACCCCGCCCGCAAGGGCGGAGGGTGGACCCGCGACCCTTGTGGGTCGGGTTCGCCTCGACCCACCGCCCTTGCGGGCGGTGTTCGCCTCTTCGCCGTTGTCGGCCCGTTGACCCTGCGCGCTGATCTTGCGAAACTAGCATCCTGCCCACCGCCGGGTTATCTGAACCCGGCACAAGCACTATAGGACACTCCGATGCCAGCATCTCGCGTGCCAGCCTGCCTTACGTTGTTCTTCGCTCTCCTCGCGGCGTCCGGCGCGCTGAAGAGTCAGCCGCCAACTGCGCCGGATGTCGTCGCGGTGCTGAAGACGCACACGGACACCGTTGAGTGCGTCGCGATCAGTCCGGATGGCAAATTCATCGCCACCGCGAGCTTCGACAAGACAGTGAAACTCTGGGACGCAGTCACCGGCAAGGAACTGCGAACCTACGGAGGCGAACAGGGACACAAGGGGCAAGTGCTGTGCGTCACGTTCTCCGCGACGGGCGACCAGATTGCCAGCGGAGGCGCGGACAACACCGTCCGAGTGTGGGACGTGCCGGTCAACTTCGCCGGCAAGACTTTCGCGACAAGCGGATCGGCGACGGATGTGGTCGTGACAAATGACGGCAAGACATTCGCGGTCGCGGGAGCGGATGGTGTCGTGAAGGTGTTCCCGCAGGGCGAAGAAAAAGGCGCGATTCAGTTGAAAGGTCACAAGGGCGCGGTGGTCAGCGTTGGCTACCTCCCAACGGGCAACGTCTGGGTAACCGCGGGCGCGGATCGCACGATCCGATTCTGGACGAACGCCGACGGGAAGCAGACAGCGGTCTACGGCGCTGGAATCACCGACATCACCGGACTTGCGGTTCGGCCCGATAGTCAGAGTGTGTTCACGACAAGTAGCGATGGCGTGCTTCGCTTCTGGCAAACTCCACCGCAACCCACACGAGCCTTCCCCGACGCGAAGGACGCAGTCACCGCGTTCTACTCGACTGCTGACGGCAACACCGTCCTCTACGCGACCGCCGATAAGCTCGTCACTCTTGGTTCAGTGAGCAACAACAAAACGACAGCCACATTTGCAAGCGCGAAGGGGAACGTGGATGCGGTCGCGCTGTCGCCTGATACGAATACCGTTGTCGCGGGGTGCGCGGACGGCAAACTGATCGTGTGGGATCGGCAGGGGAAGATGAAGGCCGACGTGATGGCACACGCGGGCGGCGTGACAGCGCTTGCGTTTCACAATTCGCAACCGATTCTCTTCACCGCGGGCGCCGATGGCCAGCTCAAGGGGTGGACTCTTCCCATTGTCGTGAAGCAGCCAAAGAAGGATGAGAAGAAGAAGGACAAAGACAAGGAGAAGGAGAAGGACAAGCCGACCAAGTACGACTTCAAGGCTCACACCGGCAAAGTGACCGCGACTGTTTTCAACCCCGCCAACGGGCAAGTCATTACCGCGGGCGCGGACAAACTCATTCGCGTGTGGGATGTGACGAAGCCAGAAAAGCCCGTGCGCGAAATCGGTCCGCTTGCAAGTCCGGCAACAACGCTCGCTCTGAGTCGCGATAACCTCACCCTGGCGGGCGGCGTGGGCAAGGACGTGATGCTCTGGACGCTCGCGGACGGCAAGGAAGTCGGCAAGCTCACGCAATCCGCGGATGTGCTGAGCCTTTCCTTCAACGCGGACAAAACTCGCCTGCTCATCGGCCGCAGCGATAACCTCGCGGTGCTTGTGGAAGTGGCTACGGGCACGGTGTACCAGTCGTTCACTCACAGTGGAGCCGTGCGCGGGGTGGTTGCGCATCCAAGCACGCCCGCGGTCATCACAGCGAGCGCTGACAAGACCGTGGTGATCTTGCCGGTTACTTGCACGCGGATTCTTCCGCTGGGTAAGGGCAAACCCAACGGCGTGATTATTTCTCCTGGAAGTGAGCGCGTGGTGAGCATCGGCCCAGGCAAGGAAGCAACAAGCTGGAACAGCAACAACGCCCAGAAGGAGCGCGCGTTCGGGACTGGCGGCGAAGCAACCGCGGCCGCCATCTCGAAGGACGGTCAGCGAATCGCGGTCGGGGGGTCGGATGGCTCCATCAAGGTCTACACGGTTGCTGATGCGAAGCTCGTTGGTAGCATCTCGGCCGGTTCAGCGGTGGTCGATCTCGCGTTCCAGCCGAACAACACGGTGCTGGCCGCGATTGTGAAGGATAAGAGCAATACCGCGGTGGCGTGGAACGTGGCGTTCACGCCCGGTCAGCCCGCGCCACCAGAATTCGGCCGACAACTGCAATCGTTCCCGCACCCCGCGGCGGCAAGTTCGCTTGCTTTCAACGCCGACGGGCAATTCTTTACGGCAGGCTCGGACAAACAGGTCCGCCGATTCCGAATCGCCTCCGACAATCCAGTGAAGACGCTTCAGCATCCGAATCTGGTCAACGCGGTCGCATTCAACGACACGGGCAACGTCCTCGCAACCGGCGGGCAGGATGGCATCCTGCGCATCTGGGACTTACCCAAGAACACGCCTCTGAAGACGATCAACGCGCACGTGATCACGATGCCGCAACAGATTCAAAGCCCCATCTACGCGGTGCTGTGGACGAGCG
>JAKEEV010000374.1 GCA_022616395.1 Planctomycetia bacterium
CCACCGTTGCAGCCGCCGCGACGCTTCCCGAACGCGTAGGCGTCGGTGGAAAACGCCGCGGTCGCACCGATGGCGAGGGCGAATAGAACGAATGTGCGCATTGTGGCTCCTCGCTCAAGGGGCACTTGAGGACCGAAGTGGTCGTCGAAGGCACCCCCAAACTGCTCAGAAGATGCAACCAATGCGCCTATTCCTCTCCTTTCTTCCTATATTCCCTATTCTCCCCACACATCACGAACAGGCTCAACTTCCGAAGACGATATCGTCTTACCAGATCACTTCTTGAGTAACTTTTGAATCTCCTCGCGCTGCTTTTTTGAGTTGCTCGTTCTGCTCCTTCAACGTGGCAATTTCACTCGCGGCGCGAGGGGCGGTTGAACTTGGCCTCTAACTGTCGGCGCAAGCGGTCCGGGACGCCAACCCGCGGTAACCGCAACTGTCGGAGTGACCGCAACTGCGAGGTATCGCGCAACGCCCAGCACCCCTGGTCCGCGAACGGGTTGTTTTGCAGGTCCAGGAGCGTGACTTCACCAAGATGAGAACTGTTCGCCAGCGCGCGGACGCCTTCGTTGCCGATTTCGCAATGCACCAACCGCAAGGCGCTCACGTGCTCAAGACACGGGCAGCCGGCTAACACCCTCGCGCCGTCATCACCCAGTTCGTTGCCGCTCAGATCGAGGGCTTCCAGGCGCACGGTGCTCGTATCCCCACTGCGCGGACGCAAGAAAATCACTTGCAAACTGGCGGGCGTTAATCCATTGCGTGAGAGATCGAGAATTGGGACTCGCAGCAGATTGTTGGCGTGGGCGAGTGAGTGCAGGCGCGGAATGCCGACATCGTTGCCGCTTAACCCCAACTGGCGAAGCGCGCAGAGCCGCTCGGACCCTGCCAGCGACTCCGCGCCCGCCGGGCCGAGGCGATTGCCGCGCAGTTCCAGTTTCTGCAATTTCACTAAACTCGACGCGGCCAACGACCGTGCTCCGGTCTCGCCGACCTCGTTTCCGCTCAGGTCGAGTTCTTCCAGGTTGGTCAAAGTCGGCGAAGTGATCAGGTGTTCGATTGCATCGTCGCCAAGCCGATTGTTCGACAATCTCAGTCGTTTTAGCCCGCTGAGATGCTCGCACCGAGCGACCGCGCGCGCCAGAGGTTCGCCAGTGTGCTGACCGTGAATTGTCAGCGCTGAGAGCCGGCTCAGATACGGCGACTGCATCACTGCCGGGTAGTGACTGCCGATATCGATCAGGTGGACGTGCCTCACCGGAGACACCGTAAAGATTTCCGGCGCATTGCGAACGAAGTCCCGGCCATCCACGTTCAGTTCGTCCACGAACCCGCGATGGAACACGAATCCATTCCCCAGCCTTCGCAACGGAGTTTCCCATTCCTCGCGATGCGCGGCCAGAAGTGCCTGCTCAATGACATGAAGTTGCTTCCGAGCCGGGTCATCTTCCGGCAACTGAGCCAGAGCCAGTTGCACGCGAATGAAACGCCCGCGCGGGTCGCCCTGCTCATCGAGCCAGTCGGCGAAGATGAGTCGCTGCGTATCGTCATCCGGTTTGGCGCGAATCCGCTGAAGGAACGCTTCTGCCTCGGTCTGCATGTCTGGTCCCGGGAAGGAACATCAGACCAGTTTACCACCTCAGAACAGCCACCGCGCAGGCAATGAGAGCAACGGGGACTTCGTGGAAACAAAATCGGGATTAAGTCATGGACTAAATTCTAGATTTAGTCTAAGCTAATATCCTAATTTGCCTCACCTTGATCGACAGGAGAACAACTCATGAAACTCACCCGTCACGCTGCCTTTACGCTGATCGAACTGCTGGTGGTGGTCGCGATCATGGCGATTCTCATCGGGTTGCTTCTCCCCGCGGTCCAAAAAGTCCGAGAAGCGGCGAGTCGGCTGAAGTGCAAGAACAACATGAAGCAGATTGGTCTGGCTTTGCACAACTATCACGACCGCACTGGCTCTTTCCCGCCGGGCTACACCTCCAACGCGACTCGCACCGATGGCACCGGCCCCGGTTGGGGTTGGGCGGCTCATCTGCTTCCCGACCTGGAGCAAGACAACCTCTATCGAATGATTGACTTCAACCAGCCGATCACCGCGTCCGGGAATCACAACATCGTTCGGCAGGCGAACATTCCCTTTTTGCGCTGTCCGTCCGATCCGCGACAGGATCCGATTCCGCTTTCCGATTTTACGAACCCCGCGGGGTTGACGACTCCGTTGGGTCGGTCGAACTATGTCGCGTGTTATGGCAACACGCCGTTTCTGGGCGAGTCGCCCGCGGTGTTGACCAATCACTTGAGCATCGACGGCATTAGCGGGAAGGGGATGTTCTATCGCAACAGCCGCACGCGGATCGCGGACGTGACTGATGGGTTGAGCAACACGTGCGCGGTGGGTGAGAAGAACGCGAAGAACACGATGGCGACGTGGGTGGGCGTGATTCCGGGCGCTTCGTGGCGCAGCGCCAACGATCAGGCGAACTACGGAGGCATTCCGTCGAACATCGCGGCCGCGATGGTGCTTGGTCATGCGTGTCGGCAACACCCGCCGAGCGCGGATGCGGGCGTGGCGGAGGATTTCTCTTCGCCACACATCAACGGCGTGAACATGCTCTTCGCGGACGGCTCGGTTCACGCTGTCAGAACGAGCGTGAACATGAATGTGTATCCGTTCACCGCGAGCATCGCGGATGGACTCCCACTGCAAATTGATTTCTGACAAGGTCACCCAGGGTGCGCGATGCTTCGCATCTCGACCCTGGGCTTTGGTCTGAAACCCCTTCGGGTCAGGGCTTTCAGGGTGTCGGATTTGTCCGTATGAGCGTCCGAATGCGGTGTTTTTCTTGGGTTTTC
>JAKEEV010000375.1 GCA_022616395.1 Planctomycetia bacterium
AGCTTCTCGGGATCATTGGCCTGCAAATCAAGTAGTGACTTCTCCAGCAGGGCAAGTCGTGCTTCCTCCTCCGGGGACAGGCGCGCGAGCGTCTGGACTGACTCCGGTTTTGTGAGTGAGTTGATGTTCGCCAGAAATGTTGCAACGGCGGTTCCTTCCGGGACTTGCGCCTGCACCGCGGCAAGGGCGTTCGTGCCCAGCGGGCGCTGTTCGGTTTCAAGTCTCGCGCGAACGGCCTTGCAGGCCTTAACAAGCTTGTCAAAGAGATCGAGTCCGAACGGCCGGAAAGCGACATCCGTTCTCTCGGTAAGGTAGACACCAGCGCACTGCGCATCGAACACGCTCACTCGAGATATGAACTCATCCTCGCCAGTCCCTGCCCATTCCCGCGGTTCGGGTTCGGTTCCGACCTTGTACTTGATTGACACGATGGGCGAGAGCGGCGTTGCGCCGGAAACGACGTTCCCCAGAATCTGCTCCTGGCCCCGGGCGCGGCAGGCACTCTTGAGGATTCGGATATACCCGGTCTTTCCCGCGGCGTTGTCGCCGTAGACCACGGTGAGGCTCGGCGCGAACTGGAGGGTCTGGTCCTCCGCGAGCGCGTTCACCCCGCGGTGATGAAAGATCGAAGCAAGCGCGATGAGCGTGCTGCCTGATGCCTTCTCCGGCACATGCTTCTTGGCGAGCGGAGCGATGTCCTGTTGTTCAGCGAGTCCGTACGCGCTCTTGCAGATGTCGGTCAGCGCGCGGATGTCATCCTCAGAAAGTTCGCCGTTCAGCACGAGGCGGCGCAGGGCATCGCGTTGCCAGGACGGGCGGTCTTGGGACCACTCAAGGAGTTCTTCGAGAACGGTCACCTTCGCATCACGGGTTTGAAGACGAGGCCAAGTGCCGCGTCATAGAGGCAAACCGCTCTCCTTGCGCGAAACAAGCCGCAGTACCGCATCCGGCGGAATCTCCTCAGGGCGCAGGTGCCAGTCGTGCTTGCCTTGCGAGAACTCTGCGAATGCAATTG
>JAKEEV010000376.1 GCA_022616395.1 Planctomycetia bacterium
CGCTCGCCGCGCTTCTCGTCCGGCACCGCGGCCACGGCCAGCATGCGGTCGCCGCCGGTTCCGAGTGCTTCGTGCATCTCGTCGTCGAGCTTCTCAAGCGGAACCATCTCGCCCGCGATTTTCGCGAACCGAGACACACGCCCCGTGATGCGGATGAAGCCTTCCGGTTCGATTAACCCCGCGTCACCGGTGTTGTACCAGCCGTCGCGAACCGCCGAGGCTGTCTTTTCGGGCTGGTTCAGGTAACCGGCCATCACGTTCGGTCCCTTCGCGCACAACACGCCTTCAACACCAACCGGAAGCGGTTCGTTCGTGTTCGGATCGAACGCCTTCACCGCCACGCCAAAGATCGGCTGACCGACCGTTCCGCGATAGTTCCTCTGTTGCGGTTCGGAGTGATTCACGTCCGGCAAGTTCACCGACACGACGGGGGAAAGTTCCGTGCAGCCGTAACCTTCCAGCGGAAGCACACCGAACTTGTCTCGGAACTCGTCTTGCAACTTCACCGGCAGCTTCTCTGCTCCGCAAATGATAAGCCGCAGAGAGCGAAAGTCGTCCACTCCACACCGACGGATGTAGAAGCGCAGGAACGTCGCGGTCGCGGCGATGATCGTGGCTCGGTTGATGCGGGCGATTTCGCCCACTTCCTTTGCCTGTCTTGGATCGGGGAAATACACCGCCGTGCAAGGCGCGCACAGAGGTGCCCAGAGGCAAACCGTGTAACCGAAACTGTGAAAGAACGGCAGGATTCCGAAGAGCACTTCACTGGGGCCGATTTCGAGCGTGCGGATTGCGGAATCCGCGTTGCTCGCGATGTTGCGATGTGTCAGCACCACGCCCTTCGGTTCGCCCGTGCTTCCACTGGAGAAGACGATTGTGAGCGTGTCGTCGAGTTTGTGCCGGTGAAGGCCAAGCCAGCGGTCGATCACCCAGCCGGGGAATAACACAACCGCGAGGAACGTGCGGATGCGCTGCCCTTTCGTGACCGATTCCATGATGTCTTCGAGATGAATCTGCTGAACGTCTTCGGGCAGGTCGAGCGGCACACGCGCAAGAAACTTCTTCGCTGTAATGACGACGCACACGCCGGCTTGCTTGATTGCAGAGTGAACCGCGGCTGTTCCAGCCGTGTAGTTCAAGTTCACCGACGACTTGCCCAGAAACGCCACCGCGAGATTCGCCAGCGCTCCGCCTAACCCAGTGGGGAGCCAAATGCCCACGTTCCGCGCTTCACCGACGCGAGAGCGGAGATAGCTCGTCACGCAAAGAGTCGCGACAAGCAGTTTGCCCCATGTCAGCGTCCGCGCTGGCGAACTGGAATTGTCCACCACCGCCGGCTTGAACAGGTGCCGGAACCGAGCCGCGTGTTTCAGGAATCTCCGATGAACAAGCAACAACTGATCGCTTTCGAGAATCGCCAGATCGGCCAGAGATTCTTGAACCGCCAGGCGAAGGTTGGCAGC
>JAKEEV010000377.1 GCA_022616395.1 Planctomycetia bacterium
AGCGATATTTGCGAGGTCGGCTCATGATTAACGCACCACATAGAAGTATTCGGTCGCCAGTCGGGATCGTTTGCGCGGTTTGATGGCTCGGAGATCAATCCGATAGCGTCCGACCCCTTCGAGCGGGATACCCAACAGCCGAAAGACCGTGTCGCGAAGGGGTTCGCCAGGCCGGAAGGCGACTCGAAGCGGCCAGTAGGTTTCCGTTCTTCGCCAGCCTTCCGGCGCGTCCATCCAGATCACGTCCGCCTCAAACTCAGCAACCCCGCTGCCGTTCACAAATCGAGCGAACATATCCAGCCGCGGAAGAACGGTTGGGAATTCCGTGTCAGGAGCCAAAACATGCGTGTGTCCGACACGCAACAGGTTGTAGAAGTTGTTGATGCCAGCCGGCGGTTCGACCGTGGCCTCCAGGCTCGCGATCCAGTGCTGAACGGCTAACCGTCGGCTCATCGGGGCAACCCCGTCGGTTCACTGTGCATCATACCCTGTCACGCCGCCTCACCTCAAGCCGCTCGCGTGCGACCACAAACGCCAACCGCTGTCTTTCAGAGTCGTAGGCACACTCCGTGTGCCGTTCTTCTGCTGTCTTCAGAGTAGTAGAAGGTATCCGTGTGCCGTTCTTAATGACAAAAGGCAAAAGGCAACGGCACACGGCGTGTGCCTACTACTTTGTGAAAACGCCAACCGCCGGGTGTTGCCCGGCGGCTGGTGAGGTTCGCGCGATCACAGTCGGATTACGGGGCGTCAGAGGTCACCGGTTCGGCGACGGCTGTTGCCGCGCCGGCGGCCACGGTCGCGGTCTCGGCTACCCCGTTGGTCGAATGAGGGGTTCCGGTCTCGACCGCCTTCCCGTCCGTCAGTTTCCCCTTGCGCGACTTTTTCTTCTTCGGTTCGGCCGGCTTGGCGAACTTCCGAACCTGCTCTTCCATCTTCTTGCCAGGCTGGAACGTCACAACGTTCTTCGCCTCCACGTCCACACGTTCTCCGGTGCGCGGGTTGCGCGCTTTACGCGGCTTGCGCTGTTTGACTTCAAACACGCCGAAGTTCCTCAGCTCAATCCGCCCTTCCTTCACCAACGTCTTGACGATCTCGTCGAACGTCCACTGGACGATTTCCTTGGTCGCGAGCTGCGTCAAGTTGCCCTTCATGAGCTTGTCTTTGTTCGCCCGCTCACAAATCTTCTTGACGATCTCTTTCTTGGTCACGAGAGTGGTTCCCTCGGTGAATTTGGCCCGTTTCGCTATCCGGGTACTGCGCCTAAGTCTAGACACCACACAGATTCACGTCAAGGAAATAGCCCTCAGGGATTGCGTCTCACAAGGGCAATCAACAGCACCAAAACGCCCAGCACCAGAAGAATCCACTCGGGCGTTCGCTCAATAGCGCGCACTAAACGGCCTGCTTTGCCGTGCCGCTGAGGACGTGTCGTGCGAGCCAGTTCGCGCAGTCGCGCGCGCTCGCCGCTGAGGGCTTCATATCCGCGTCGCCAGTCAAGAGCAACAACCCGGCGCTGGGCGGGCAGCAGGGTGCGGAGTGTGCTGAGCACAAGCGGCATCCGCATCAGACCCGCGACCACTCCTCCAGGCGAACCAGGCAAACCGATCACTTTGGCAACGCCGGGTAGCGCCTCGCGCGATTCAGCTACTGCCTGAAGGAACAAAAGGACCGAAATGGGAGTCGCGAGCGGCTCGGTCGGATTCGCCAGAGCCGGGCGGAGTTTCTCCCACGCTCGGAGCGCCTTCCGAATGGCCGCGAGTCGGCGATAAATGGCCCGTCGGCTCGTGGGGATTGTGGGAGGAAGGATCTCGGCTGG
>JAKEEV010000378.1 GCA_022616395.1 Planctomycetia bacterium
CAAACGCGGAAGCGCCGTGGCTGTATTGAAAGGTGACCTTGTCCAGCCCGACCTTCTCCGAGACATCCTCGAACTTGAACCCCCCGACGTTGCGGTAGAGTTTGCACGGGTGACCGAGCACCTTCTTGTCTTCGTAGTGCCCACCGCCGGGCAGGAATACATCCAGAAGCCCGTCGCCATCGAAATCGAGAAGCGCAACCCCGCCGCCCAAAGACTCGATGATCGCGAAGTGCCCCGCATCTTCACCGTTGCGGTAGGTGAAGGCGATTCCGCTTGTCTTGGTCGCATCCGCGAACGGCGCTGGGCCGGGCGGTTCCTCCTCGGGCTGAGCGGGAGCTGTCGGCGCAGACGGTTTGTCCGAACACGCCGGGAGAGCGGCGAGCAGACCCGCAATCGCAAGCAGGAACACCCAGCCGGGAAAGCGAAGCCAGGCGTGCATGAAATCACCATCGAGGAGGAACGTGTTCTCTGTTATACGACAGACCGGAGCTCATCAGTCACACGGAAAGACATAAACTCAATCCCCACAAGAAGGAAAAGTCCACGAACTTCTTGACAGGGTGTGTGGTGGTGGATAGTTTGCGGAATTGAGGGAGGTTCCTTGTAATCGTTTCTCCCGCACCTGCGGTCCAACAATCTCCCTTCACTCTCTCGGAGGTTCGTCGTGCTACATTCTCGGATCAACCCACAACGGCGTGGGTTCACGCTGATTGAGCTGTTGGTGGTGATTGCAATCATCGCCATTCTCATTGGCCTGTTACTCCCCGCGGTCCAGAAGGTTCGCGAAGCCGCTGCTCGGATGGACTGCTCGAACAACCTCAAGCAGTTGTCGCTCGGCACCATCAACTGTGCGGATACGAACCAGGGCAAACTCCCACCGAGCATCGGGCTTTATCCCAGTACAATCCCCTCCTCGGGGAACGGTAATGGCGGCGTCTTCATGCACATCCTGCCGTTTATCGAGCAGGACAACCTGTACAAATCGACGTTTTGGGCCGGCAACCCAAGCGCAACTCCGCCAACGGGTGACAACCGCAACGGCTACCTGAATACCTACTCGCTCTGGACCCCAACAATCCAGGCGTCCCGAGTGAAGACCCTCATCTGCCCGACAGACGGAACGATGAACGCGACCGAAGGGGGCCGGGCGAGTTACGGAGCCAACGGTCAACTCTTCCGCCACAACTACCGGTGGGGGAACGTGGGCCTGTCGACGTATCCGTCGAGCCTCGCGGACGGGACTTCCAACACCATCATGTACACGGAGAAATTGGCCCACTGCAATTCGGGGAACTACCGCGACAACTTCTGGCCGGACTGGGGTCCACTCGTCTCCTCCAGTGATAACGGAATGCCGACCGGCAACGCCGCGATCTTCCAATCGAACCCGCCGGGCAATCCGGCCGTGTGTGATGGCGGTCGGGCGAGCAGCCGGCACACCAGTGGCATTAACGTCGGGCTTGGGGATGGGAGCGTCCGGTTCGTCTCCACGGGAGTCTCGCCAGCCACTTGGTGGGCGGCCATGACACCAGCCGCGGGCGACATCCTCAGTTCAAACTGGTAACCGACGCGAGTAACTTTCTTCTCTTTGCCGGGACGAACGTAACTCGTCCCGGCGCCTCCCAGCCCTCACGAGTCGACTGCGATGAACCCTTCTCTCTCCCTCGCTCGGTTGAGCGCGGCCCTTCTGTTGGCTGGCGTGGTCGGCTTCGCCGGTTGTGCGCGTCCCGTAGGCGACGTGAGCGGAAAGGTGACGTACAACGGAAAACCCCTCAAGGGTGGAAGCGTCACATTCATCAGTGACGAGGGCCGACACAGCGTTTCGGCCTCGATCAACGAGGACGGGACTTACAAGGTTCCAACTCTCACCGGCGGGACTTACAAGGTTTGTGTCGATACCTCGTACTTGAAGCCTGCGCCCAACGGTCCTGGTGGCTACGTCGGCTCTGGTGGAAAGAGTGCCCCACCACCAGCGACCAAAGGCCCGCCGCCCAAGTCCGCTCCTCCACCCGACGCGGTTGTCCCCGAAGGGTACAAACCGAGTAATCCGGCAGAGGCGCAAGCAGCGGCGAACGCAAAGAAATACGTCCAGATCCCCGACCAGTACAAGGAGCCGGATAAAACGACACTGTCCTACAAGTTCGAGGGTGGATCTCAGACCTACGACATCGACCTCAAGTGACCCCGCCCGCCTCTGGCGAGCAGAATCCGACACGCTCGCCGACAGCTCCAGTTTCCTCCTCGCCCGAAGTCCCACCCGGTTCGCCGGGGAAGAGCTTCGGGCGGCGGTTTCTCCGTGTCCTGTTCACCCCGTTTCGGTTCGCCTACCAGCGCCCAGCGCGCACCCTGCTCTACCTCGCGCTTGTCCTGCTGTTCGCCGGAATCGCCACCAGCGCTGGCGTGTGGGTCTGGTTCGATCATCACCTCCGGGCCGCGCGTACTGAACTCGCACGGGGGCACAACGCCGCCGCTGCCCGACACCTCCGTCAGTGCCAGCGCGTCCGCCCCGACGACCGCGAAGTTCTTCTGCTCTCGGCTCGCGTCGCTCGTCGGTCTGGCTCCTGGGATGAGGCCGAGTTACTCCTGGACCGCTGCTCGCAACTCCACGGGGAAGACGGAGAACTGGTATTGGAGCGCGTGCTGTTGCGGATGGCCCGCGGAGAGATCGAATCCGTGGGGCTGGCCGTAATGGCTCGCATTCGGGAGGGCGGACCGAATGCCGCGCTGGCCCGCGAGGCGCTGGTCACCGGATTGATCTACCGCTTCCACTGGGGCGAAGCCTACCGCCAACTCGACGACTGGCTCGCGACGGAACCGGATGCGACAGTGGCTCTGTTGCTTCGAGGGAAACTGGAGGAACAGCGACTCGCATTCGCCCCGGCGCGCGATCTCTACCGGCGGATTGTCGAACTCGATCCAGAGCACGATGAGGCCCGGCTTCGTCTGACAACTCTGTTGCTGGCGGACCGACACGGTGAGGAAGCGCTTGAGCACCTCGCGAAACTGCGTCAGCGTCTCCCGGAGCATCCAGAAGTGGCCGTGCAATGGGCACGCGCTCTGGCCCTTCAGGGACGCGCCGCCGAGAGTCGCGCTGCGCTTGCTGCTTGTCTGCGGGATCACCCGGACTATCCACCCGCTCTGGCCGAGCGCGGCGCGCAGGCTCTGCTCGACGGGGACGAGGGTGAGGCCGAGCAATATCTCGCGCGCGCGGTGGCTCTCGATCCGGGGAACGTCGCCACCCGAACCCAGTACGCGCTGGCTCTGGCCCGAAACGGAAAGAGAGACGAGGCCGCCCGCGAGCAGGTCCAGATCGACGCCCTGAAGGCCGATCTGGACCGGATCACCGTTCTGATTACCGGCCCGCTTCAGGAGCGCCCAAACGATCCGAAGATTCACCACGAGATTGCACAGATCGCCCTGCGGTCCGGGCAAGTTCGCGAGGCGATCCGCTGGTTCACTTCGGCCCTCCAGGTCGATCCCGCCCACGTCCCGACGCACCTGGCGCTGGCCATCCTGTATCGTGAACTTGGCAACCCGGTCCTCTCAGCCCGGCACCGCGCCCTGGCTCACCGGCCGGGCGAACCGATCCCAAAGTTGTAACTCGGAGCCTTTCATGTCTCGCCAGCTCCTCTGCCGACTGCTCACTCGCCGGAGCAAGCTCCGACTGGCGGTCGTGTTGCTGTTGGTGGGCCTCATCGCACCTCAGGTGTGGGCCTGGACTCAACTCCGATCCGCGAAATCCTCGCTGGCGAAGTACCATCCGCAAGAAGCACGCACGG
Source organism: Planctomycetia bacterium (assembly GCA_022616395.1). GTDB lineage: Bacteria > Planctomycetota > Planctomycetia > Gemmatales > Gemmataceae > Gemmata. The sequence continues at coordinate 3,780 of JAKEEV010000378.1, forward strand.
CACTCGCCTCCTGCGCGAGAGTGTGGGGAGACCGCCCGTCGATCCGCTTACTCTCCTGTCGAGCAGCTTGGCAGGCGGGCGACACGGAAAGCGCGACCGCGGAACTCCGCGCAGCGCAACGACTCACCGGCGGAGCAACAGACGAAACCGCCTTCGAGTGGGCGCTCCTCCAGGCATCCACGGGAAACGTCCGGGAAGTGGAGGTGTATCTTCAACGGCGCGCCGATCAGTCCCCGGACGTGGCCGGTCCGCTCATCTGGGAAGCGCTCGCTGTGGGCTACCTCCAATCGTTCCGCACACTTGACGCGATGGCCTGTCTTGAGCACTGGCTGAAGCGCCAGCCGGATAATGTCCGGGCACTCGAACTGCGCGGGGCAACTTTTGTCGCGGGTAAAGGAGTTGTCCGCGGACTCGAAGACTATCGGCGCGTCCTCGAACTCGACTCAACCCGCTGGGCAACTCGCTGGCGTCTCATCGAAGGACTCATCGCCCTGGGTGGATACGAGGAGGCCGCCGGGCATCTGGAGTTATTCGCCCGAGAAAACCCCGACGACCCGGCCGTCGCGGCCCGGCTGGCCCGATGCTACTACTTTAACGGTCGCCGCGATGAGGCCCGCCGCCTGCTCGACGAGGCACTGATCAGACATCCAGATCACGGGCTATCTCTGCGAACACGCGGTCAAATCGCGCTCATGGATGACCAGAAACCCGAAGCCGAGAAATGGCTCCGCCAGGCCGCGGCCCTCATGCCCGATGACTATCAGGCCCAGTGGCTATTCTTCGAGGCACTCCGCCAACAGGGAAAAAGTGACGAAGCCAAAGCTCAGAGCAAGAAGGCCGAGGAGGTCAAGGAGCGAGTCACGCGGATTTCCGAACTCAGCAGCCGCACACTCGCTCAGTCTCCACTCGACCCCGCTCCGCACTACGAGATGGGCACGCTGTTGATTGGCAGCGGTCGCGGGGAGGTCGGTGAACGGTGGTTACTGGCGGCCCTGGACCTTGACCCCGACCACAAGCCCTCGCACACCGCGCTTGCCGCCTACTACGAAAGCCGTGGAGACAAGGCGAAGGCCGACTTCCACCGCGCCAGGGCCACCGACCAAGACAAGAAGTGACGCGGGCTTGCTTTGTCGAAGTCCAGTCTTTAGTGGAGTCCCGCTATTTAGGCAGTCTTCGAGCCACAAGACCGGCTAAAGCCGGGACTCCAACAGAAGCGCTGTCTTTGTTGGAGTCCCGGCTTTAGCCGGTCTTCGCCTTCAGAACCGGCGAGAGCCGTGGCTCCAACACAAGCACCGAGAGGATTTCGACAAAGCAACGCGGGCTATTTCTTCCCCAAGTTCTTCCAGATCGCGACCGGGTGATCCGTCGTCGTGGAACTGAAGTTCCCAACGATCAGATCAATGCGACCAGTGCCATACAGATCGGCAGCGGCACACACCACCGAGTCGCACGACCCCTTCACCAGCGAGTGCCTCTCGAACTTGCCGGGCGATACCTGCTCGAAGAGAACGACCGCGTCCGCCTTGCGGGTGACACGATCAGGGAACTTGTCGCCCGGAAGGAAACTCACCGCCAGAACGTCTGGAAGTTTGCCGCCGGTGATCGGCGCTGCGACCGCATGGTGAACGCCATACATGTCCGCGATCCGTCGGTGTTCAAACTTCAAATCGCCCATGTTCTCCAACCACTGCACCCCGTGGTACGGCTTCCACAGATACGGCTCATCAAGGATGTCGCCGTTGGTGTAAAGCACATCGAGCCGGCCATCGCCGTTCATGTCCACCAGTTGAATACCGCTACTCCCCCATCCAGGGTGTGGAGCGGAGTAGAGCGTCTGCTTGCGGAAGTTTCCGCCGCCCTCGTTGATGAACGCAACAATCGTTTCGTGTTCCTGCGAGATGAGCGCGATGAAGTCTGGCTTTCCATCGCCATTGAGGTCGGTGATGGGGACGTGGATGGTGCCGTGTCTTGGATCGAGCACGCGCGGAACGAACTCTGGCTTCGCCCAGTCGGCCGTCTTGTTCTCCAGGAAGATGATCTCGCCGACAGCGTGTAATCCGAACGCCGCGACGACAAGATCGCGCTTGCCGGTGCCGCGGAAGTCGGCAACCTGGACATCCGCGACTCGACCCACGTCCTTGAGCAATGTGACAGACTCGAACGACCCATCCGGCTTTCCCCGAAGCCAGACCACACTCCCGCACTTGCGGTCGGTTGGGGGGTAACTGCCCAGATCGGCGACAAGAATGTCGAGGATATTATCGGCGTTGAGGTCAACAACCTCGGCGTGCGCGGGGTTGGGCACCTTTGCCAGTTCCTTCCACACCGGTTTCGGGTCTGTCGGCCGCAGAGCGAGTATGCGCCCTCCCACCATGTCGCATGCCAAAAGCGTCACCGGCTCGCGGGCAATCGCGGCGGGTTCAGTAACCCCCGACGGCAACTTCACCGCGCTGACGTGCGAGATCATCGGCCCTCCGCCACTGGTCGGCGCATAACTGAGCGTGTAGAACCGCACGCCGAGCGGCTTCGATGCGGGGATGATCTTTGCCGCCGGATAGTCTTCTGCCGCGCGCTCCTCGTAGTACCGGACAACGTGTCCGAGCTTCGGCGGCGTGAGGGCAAGTCCAGACTGATCGAAGAACCGATATCCGCGTTCCACCTCGGTGCGCCAGTGCTTGCGGGGGAACGAATCGGCTGGCGGATAGGCGTGGCAAGACCCGCCGCAGAAGTTGTGAACCTGCTGCTCGATGTCCTCGGGCAACTCGGAAGGCGGAGGCAACTCGACCGGCGGGGGAGGCACATCGTCCTTCCCCTTCCCGCAACCCTGGATCGCAGCGATAGCAGCCAGCACGAGGAGGATCGGAATCAGAGCAACCCAGCGGCGGAAACGGATCATGACGGAATCTCTCGTGTGGTCTCCACAACCCACAAAACTCAATGATACTTGCGTATCATGAGATGATACCGCGCCGCAAGCGGCTCGCCCGGCAACGAAAGGACCGAACCCTTCGCCCCAGCGTACAACGAAAGCGCCAACTGGAACCGCGCCTCCGCGGACTTCACTTCCCCACGTTCCAGGTCGAACACCCCCGCCAGCGTCAGGAGATCGGCACGGCTGATGGAGAGGGACTTCGTGTGTGCCAGCAGTTCGGTCGCCCTCGTGTGGTCCGGTACGGTTGCCAGTCGGGCCAGGATTGGGATGGGCGGAATCCCCATTCCAATCTCGCCGGTGACCAGCACGGTCGCCATCGCCGAGAGCGGAGGAGCCTTCGCCCGCTCTTCCACTTCCAGATCCCCACAGAGGCGGTCGATAGCGGCCGATGCCGCCAGATACCGACCACTCGCAGCGCACTGGCAGAGGTCGAGCCAGTCGTAAGTGTGAAGTTGATACGGCCAGCGGGAACCATCGAGGTTCGGTTTCCGCGGCAGGTGGTAGAACTGCAGCACGTTGGTGTTTCGGCGCAATTCGGCCCGATCCAGGAGCACCCGACATTCGGACACTTGCCCGGTCTGAAGCAGCAGATCAGCCAGAACACCGATCCCCGCGACTCCATAGAGGTCCGGGTGGGACTGAATCAGCACGTCAATGGCCTTCTGCGTCAGCCCCAGTTCCGCTGCGATGCGAGCACGCGCAAGAGGATCGCCAGTCAGCGCGATCGTGCGGATCAGGAACCGGTTCTCCGCGTCCTGGATAACTCCATCAAGAGATTCGACGAGTTTGGCGATCCGGGCAACGCGGTCGGCGAACGCCTCAGCGCTTTCTCCCGCCAGCGGTCCTCCTCGTCGGACCAGTCTCAGAGCTTCCGCCGCGTGCCGGTAGGCAAGGTCGATTGCATTCCTGCGAAGGAACACCACGGCCAGACTTTCCCGAATCGGCACCGAGTCGGGGTTCAAGAGCACCGCCTGAACGAGTGCCGCTGTGATCTGGATGAGCCGGAGATGTTCCAGGAGCGATAGCCCACTCCCCGCCTCTCGCTCCCAGGTCCGCTCCCCGAGCAGAAAGTAAGCGCGCCCAAGCGTCAGCCACGCGGTTGGATCAGCCGCGTCGATCTCGGTCCCAACTCGAGCAGCCCGGATCGCGAGCAACGGCAGCGCGGGGGAATTCGATGAGCCGATCTCAAACATTCTGAGGAAGACCGTCGCCGAATCCGCTTCCCACGATCCGAACCGTCCGCGTCCGCGAGTGACTTCCCACCAGGGCACCGGTTCGGCGAGTTTTGAAGGGCCGCCACTCGCCACCGGTAGATCATTCGCACCGCCAAACGTTGCCCGCTCCGGGTCGAAGCGCGCGCTGGGTTGATGACCTTTCGGAACGAGCAGAACCGAACCGCCATCAATCTTCGCTACTTCCCAGCGGGCCGTGGATTCTCGAAGCCCGCGCGTCATGCGTCCCGCGTCTGGATCGTAGAGCACGACCGCAGCAATGTCGTGAGCGCGGCGCAACTCGCGCGGCTCGCTCGGTTCGCCGGGGAGCACCCCAACGGCTTGCGACAGGGCCAGGAAGTCAGGAGCGACATCGGTGAAGAGTTGGAGTCGGGAATCGAGGAAGCACTGCTCACCGGGCGCGAACCACGCGAGGTAGTGCCCGAAGTCCGGGTGTGTGGCGAACACCCGCGCGTTGGGAGGGATGTTGGTTGTGTGTCTCCAATCCGCGATTCTACTGGCCGCACGGGCCAGAGTCGGGTCGGTGTAGACTCCCCAGGCCGCCCCGCGGTCGCGGTTGTAAAACCCGTTGGTCCACCCAATCCACCCCAACCCAAGCAGAACACTTCCCGCCACCAGAACAAAACTCCGACCCAAGCGCGCGAACGCAGTTGGCGGAAGCACCTCGCGGAAGTTCAGGGCGATGATCGGCCCTGCGACTACCGCGAAGAACGGAATGAGCCGAGCCTGCCACGCCGCCAGAACAGCAAACGGCAACCACACAACCGACCGCCAACTCCACAGCGCTCGGCGATTCATCGCGAAGGACACAAGCCCAAGACCAAACAGCACGAAGAACGCCCACGCCGCGAGGTTATATCCGCCGGCCGCACCGAGCGGCCCCCACCGCCAGGGCGAAGTAAAAACCCCCGCGAAGCGCGGATCGGAGGGGAATTCGCTCGTCTGAACCGACGGGGAGAGTTCCATCGGGAGTTGCAGCGCGAAGATGTGATGCGGACTGAGCAGACACGCCGCGAGCGAGGCCGGAATTAGCCACATGGGCCACGCAGGGAGCGCTGCACGCTCAGCGTCGATTCGCCTCCCGATCCAAAACAAACCGACAAGAGCCGGACCGAGGATGAACCAGGCGTCGAGATTCACCCAGAGCGCGATCAGCACCGGCACGGCGACAAGCGCCCGCCCGCCGGTCCGCAGGCAACACAGACAGCCCGCCAGCAACAGGAACGATGTGATGGTTGGCTGAAGGAGCAGTCGCGGGGTCATCGCCAGCACCGCGAGCAACACGCACCCGACTGCAACCCACACCGGTCCGCGCCCGCGTGCTGCGAACAGCATCGCGCCTGCGGTCGCGACAACCCCAAACGCCTTCAGCGCTACGACCCCAACTCCGCCGAACCGCTCGAATGCGAGGTACAGCCCGAGGTCGAATAGCCAGGCGTGGTTTGCCCAGTACTTCCCGCCCGTGGTGAACGCGAATGGGTCGGAACCGAAGTGGTAGTCCCCGCCGGCCACCAATCGCCCGACCGCGAGGTGCATCCACAGGTCCGAGTTGCGTGCAACGAATGACCCGGCCAGAAGCGCGAATCCGAGGACGATTCCGATGGACAGGACATCAACGCGCTTGCCCCACCGCGATGGGTGAATCGAGGTCGGCTGTGGGTCGGGCGCGGGGGAGTGCGCCGATACCGGCATCTCGCATGCTCCAGAGGTTTGTGTCGTCGAGCTGTCATTGTAGGGAGGGGAGGCGAACCGGTCCCCGAACAGACAGACCCGTTCCTCCGCGCGCCGTACCAGAACCACGGCAAACAGGAAACTGGCTGACCATCGGGAACCGGGAACGGCGAGAACGCGGAACGTCCGCGAGTCCAACAGACGTTCGCGCCTCACGAAAACACGCGCGCCGGTGGTGAGAAACCTTGCGACTCGCGCGCTTCTTGCCGCCTCACTCGCGACAGGAAATCAGATCCCAGCGGAAGGATGTCTTTGCTCGATTCTCAACTCGAAAAAACGCGCTGAAACCGTCAAAGAACTGTTGCGAACCGCCCACTCCTCCCTTAGCTTTCTCACTCAGCGCGCCGACCTGGACCGCTTGCGATCCGAACTCGCCCCGGCGCTGCCGAACACTTCCTCCTTGTCACTCCCCAAATGTGGGCCGAGGATTCCGCCATGCTTCGTCGCCTCCGGCATTTGCTCCCGCGCGTTAGCACCAAATCGCCCCGCTCGCGTCCGTGGGTGCCCATCCAGTTCGAGACACTCGAAGCCCGCGATGTCCCGGCCGTCGTGCCCTTCGATGCGCTCGCGGTTGATCCGACCTGGTACGATTCCTCCACGCTTCTGGTCCGTGTCGAACCCGGCGCGTTCAACCTGGAGGCGCTGAACATTCCCGGCGCGGTGTCCGCTGTGCCTCTGACTCTTGTTCCCGGGCTTTGGGAAGTGCGTCTGGCCGCGGGCGCTTCGGTGGCCGAGGCGATGATGGTCACCCAGAACAATCCCGTCGTGCAGTCGGTGTCGTTCAACTATCGTGTTCAGCTTCAGGCAACACCAAACGACCCGCGATTCAGCGAACAATGGGCGTGGAACAACACCGGACAAACCGGCGGCACGGCGGATGCCGACATCGACGCGGTGGAGGCGTGGGACGTCTTCGTTGGTAGCTCGAACACGATTGTTGCCGTGATTGACACGGGCATTGATTACACGCACCCGGATCTCGCCGGGAACATGTGGGTGAATACCGACGAAGTGGCCGGCAACGGAATCGACGACGACGCAAACGGCTACATCGACGACATCCGCGGCTGGGACTTCGCCAACAACGACAACAACCCGATGGATGACCACAGCCACGGTACTCACGTGGCCGGGACCATCGGCGCGGTTGGCGACAACAACATCGGCGTGACGGGCATCAACTGGGATGTTCAGATCATGGCCATCAAGTTCCTGGATGCCAACGGAAGCGGCACCGTGGCCAACGCGATCCGCGCGTTGAATTACGCGGTCGCCAACGGAGCCACGATCTCGAACAACAGCTACGGCGGATCGGCGGCCGAAGACGCGGACCCGCTGTTCGAGGAAGCGATCATCAACGCGGGCGCGGCCGGTCACATCTTCGTGGCCGGCGCTGGGAACGACGCCAGCAACAACGACACGCTCGGCTTCTTCCCCGCGAGCTTCGATGCTCCGAACATCATCTCTGTCGCAGCGACCGACGCCAACGACAACCTGGCTTCCTTCTCGAACTACGGAGCAACCACCGTCGATCTGGCCGCGCCCGGTGTGAACATCCTGAGTACGTTCCCGGATGGAGAATATGGGTTGAACAGCGGCACCTCGATGGCCACTCCTCACGTCGCTGGCGTTGTTGCCCTGGTGCGCGGGCTGCACCCGACATGGACGTATCAGCAAGCGATTGATCAAGTTCTTAACTCCGTGGATTACTTGCCAAGTCTCGATGGCCGCGTGGTGACCAGTGGACGATTGAATGCGGCTCGCGCGTTGCTCGATGTTGACGGCCCGCGCGTGGTCGCGAGCGATCCATCCGGCGCGGTCGGTGGAGTGGTGACCCGCGTGCAACTGTCGTTCAACGAACCGGTCGATCCTTCAACGTTCACCCTCGCCGACATCGTCAGCTTTACCGGTCCAACCGGCGCGATTACGGTCACGGGTGTGAACGTCGTTCCCGACTCCTTCGACCGCAAGTACGAAGTCACTTTCGCCTCGCAAATCACGCGCGGAGACTATCAACTGGTCCTCGGCCCGAACATCCTGGACAAGAATGGGAACTTGATGGATCAGGACGGCGATGGCGTACTCGGCGAATCGATAGAGGACCGCTATACGCTGATGTTCTCAATCGGTGATGAGTACGTGTTCAACTCGACGGATACGCCCAAGCCGCTCACGTTCTTCGCGTTCACCCGCTCCAACCTCACGATTACCGACGATCTGGGAATCGCCGATGTGGACGTGCGCATCAACATCAGCTCCGGGGATGTCGGGTTCGTCAGCGCGGCTCTGATTGCTCCGAATGGAACACGAGCAACGCTCGTGCCCATTTCCGCGACGGAGCGCGGGCCGGAGTTCACCAACACCGTCTTCTCGGATGAAGCAACGGCGACCCTGAGTGGAGCAGCGCCTCCATTCACGGGCACATTCCGCCCGGAAACGCCTCTTTCAGTGATGGACGACCTGACCACGCAGGGAACCTGGTCGCTGGAAGTGCTCGGTCTGTTCGGCGGAACAATCAACAGTTGGTCGATGATTGTCCTGGCCGATCCTCCGCGCCTCTCGGTCGGGGATGTGTCATTCGCCGAGGGAGATACCGGCACCAGCCTCGCCACCTTCACCGTCCGGCTCTCCAACACCATCGATCAGCCAGTGACCGTGAACTACGCGACCGCAAACGGCACTGCCAGCGCGGGCATTGACTATGACGCGGTCAGTGGAGTCATCACCTTCGACCCAGGCGAGACCGAACAGACCATCACGGTTCCCATCCACGGCGATCTGACGGACGAGTTGGATGAAACGATCCTCCTGAACCTGAGTGACGCCACGGGTGCCACAATCCCGGACGCGCAGGCCATCGGGACAATCATCAATGATGAACGCACTGTCTCGATCGGCGATGTGACCGTGACCGAACCGAATGGCGGAACCATCGCGGCCAACTTCACGGTGACTCTCTCCGCGCCGAGTACGCATCAGGTGGTGGTCACTTACACCGCGGCTCCCGGCTCCGCGACCGCGAACACCGACTACACGCCAGTCACGGGCACATTCACCTTCGCGCCGGGCGAAACGACCAAGACCGCTACCGTTCAGGTGAAGGGAGAGACACGGTACGAACACAACGAAACCGTCCTGATGAACATCTCCGCAGTACATGCCCTTGTCGCGGATGGGCAAGGCGTGGGGACGATCCTCAATGACGATCCGCTCCCGGCGGTGTACGTCACCGACCCCACGGTGATCGAAGGACACAACGGAACTCGCAATCTCACGTTCCATGTCAATCTGACCAACCAGAGCGACTTCACCGCGACGGTCGACTACGCAACCGGCGCGGGAACCGCGACCGCAGGCGAAGACTATTCGCCGGTCAGCGGAGGACTCACGTTCGCCGCGGGTGTCACCAGTCTGCAAGTGAACGTGCCGATTTTCGGAGACACAGAGCTGGAAGCGTCCGAGACGATTCCGCTTCAACTCTCCACCGCGACCAGTTCGGTCATGCTCGACGACCTGGGTATTGGCACCATCCTGACCGATGACCAGAGCCTGACGGTCACCGACGTAACTGTTGCGGAAACCGATACCGGCACATTCGCCACCGCATTCACCGTCAGCCTCTCAGCGCCTGTTTCTTTCGAAGTGCGAGTGAATTACTACACCGGGAATAGCACAGCCAGCGCGGGGACCGACTTCGTCGGTGCCAGCGGCACGCTCATCTTCGCGCCGGGAGAGACGACGAAGACAGTCACCATCATCGGCATCGGAGACACACGCGACGAAGCACAGGAAATATTTACTCTGAATCTTTACACTGCGGTCAACGCCGTCATCGCGGATGCTCAGGGCGTGGCCTCGATTGTCGATAACGATCCGACTCCGACTCTGTCCGTCGCTGATGCGACCGTGATTGAAGGCCCCAACGGAACCAGAAGTCTGAGCTTCACGCTCACACTCTCAGCGATCAGCGGCCAAAATGTAAGCGTGAATTACGTCTCCGCCAACGGCTCCGCGACCACAGGGAGTGACTTCCCCGGTTCGGTCGGCACGTTCACCATCGGAGCTGGGGCCAAGAGCGTCAATCTCAACGTCAATGTCTGGGGTGATACGACCGCGGAGACCGACGAGACGCTGGTGCTCAACTTGAGTAACGCGGTGAACGCCATCCTGGTCGATTCTCAGGCCGTTGGGACGATTCGGGACGATGATAGCTTGGTTGTGGATGACCCGGTTATTACGGAAGGCGATAGCGGATCGACCGTGGCCCGGTTCACCGTTCGCTTGTTGGCCGCGCAAGATCACACCATCACCGTCGATTATGCCACCGCCAACGGAACTGCACTCAGCGGGATAGATTTCCTCGCTCAGTCCGGAACGCTCACCTTCGCGCCAGGCGAAACCGAGAAGACGGTGGATGTGGTGGTGATTGGCGACCCCTGGCACGAGAGCAATGAGACACTCCGGCTGAATCTGAGTAACGCCACGGGCACGATCATTGCCGATACGCAAGGCACCTCCACGATCACCAATGACGATACCGCACCAACCATTACTGTCGCCGACGTGACGATTGTCGAAGGCAACTCGGGCGCCCGAACCGCGGTTGTCATGCTGACTCTCTCAGCGCCGAGCGGTCAGGGTGGAACGGTTCAATACACAACTGCCGATGGGACCGCGACCACCGCCAACAACGACTATCAACCGAGAAGCGGTCTCGTCGGCTTCGGACCCAACTCGACGAGTTTCGCCATCGGCGTGCCCCTGAATAGCGACACGACTGACGAGGGGGATGAGACGTTCATCATCAACTTGATTGGATCAACGAACGCGACTCTGGGCGACACTCAGGCCGTGGTCACGATTGTGGACGATGATCCGCAGCCGGTTCTCTGGATCACGGATGTCGTGACGACCGAGGGGAACGCCGGGACCAAGAATCTCGGCTTCAACGTAACCCTCTCGGCAGCCAGCACGCAGACGATCACGGTTGAAGTCGCAACCGCGGACGGCACTGCGACCGCAGGGAGCGACTACGCGGGCTTCACACAACTCCTCACGTTCACGCCCGGTCAGACTGGCAAGGGTGTCAACATTGTCCTCACTGGCGACACGGTCGTTGAGGCGAG